>JAKIUH010000208.1 GCA_021647685.1 Bacteroidales bacterium | reverse complement strand
TTATTTACGGTAAGTACCCATAAGTAGTTATTGTCTGTATAAACAGCATCTATTTGAGGTATTCGTTTAAAAAGGGTGGTATCTAAACTGAAATGTTTCTTGCTTTTACGAATAAGCACTATTTTATTCTTCTTATTTTTTTCTACAAGCAATAAGGTTGTGTGGTCATTTATTTTTTCTAAAAATACAAATTTATCATTTATTGTATTCAAAATTCCGGAAAATAAGTTTGTATCCTTTTTAAAGGTATTATTTTGTTTGTCAAATACATAAATTGCACTATCAGCAATAAAGTAATTGGTATTATTAAACAATAAAACATCATGAAACTTATGTTTTAAAAACAATGGGTTATCGTCAAAATGCTTTTGAGTGTACAAATACTTATTGCCGGAAGTTTTGCTTAATAAAACCGGTAAGTCATCTTCAATTACCCATAAATCAGTACCGGAAGCTTCACTTATCGATACCGGAAATCCATCAAAAACAGCAAGCGAATCGCTAAACTCATATTTCCCGCCGGATAATTGTACACTAAAAAGTACATTATCTTCAAAAAAGAAAAGCTTTGAAGAATCTCGCGAAGGCATAAAGCCGTACAAAGAGTAATTTCCGATTTCTTTTGCCTTAAAATCAGTTATTTCATTTATAGCTCCATTTGCAGCTACCAGTACTTTCCTGTTTTTAGGGTTTGTTTTATCAACAATAGTCTGCACATCAAAACACTGAATAGCATCTTTCCCTGTAATACCTTTTACGGGATAGAACTTGTTGTTTTTCAAATAAAATACACCAATATTAGTTCCTGCATAAACTTGCCCTGAACTTCGGTGTACTGTATAAATAGAGCCTTTTAAACCACCGGCTTCATCCCAATAGCTTATAGGTACGGAAAATTCTATTTTAGAAACCCCATATGCTGTTGAAGCCCATAAAATTCCGGACTTATCAAAATACAAATGATGAACGGTATTGTTTGGCAAACCGGCATTTTTATCAATATTCCAAAGAATTTTTCCTTTTTGATTTACAATAATTATCCCTTTTAAAATAGTCCCTAGCGCATAAGTAGAATCATTAATCTGAGTAGCTGAATATAATTGATTTTCTTTGATAAACTCATTTGTTTTGGCAAGTTCATTTTTATCAAAATCAAATGTTGTAACAAACTTATCCTTATCTTTGGCTTCCGGATTGTAAATAAACAAACCCTTGCTTGTAGCTAATAAAACCTTAGTTTTTCTATACGGAAACATTTGCCAAATAAAATATTTTTTAAGCTCATCGGCACCGGAAACCGGAACCAAACTATCATTTTCGTATTTTAAAATGCCTTCACTGTAATGATAAAAATAAAAAGTTTTGTTTACATCATAAGCAAAAATATAAGGCGCACTTTCCGCTTTCCAAACTTTATAATCCGGTTTTATATGGTGGTCATGATAATGAAACCTGAAAACAGCCTCGCGTGAAACAAAAAAAACAGTACTGTCATCGACTACCGTGTTCCATACATCCGAAAAATTGCGATCAGCCGAATCGATAAAACTTAATAGAGAAACATATATTGTTTGTCCTATGGAATCAGGTTTTAAATAGCCAAAATCTCCATCGGCTCCAACAAAAATTAAACCTTTACTGTTTGCAGAAAGGGAGCGTATTACTTTGTTCTTGTTTATAAAAATTTTATGCCATTCATTACCGGCATATTGAAAAACATATTCGTAATTTGCATTATAAAACCGTCCTTGGGCATCGCAGACTCCCGCCCAAACCTGAGGTTCACCATTGTATTCAAGAGGAGTGTAGTTTTTTATAAAAGGTGCTCCCAGTTCTTGGGCAAGCATATTTTTACCGGAAAATAAAAAGAAGAACAGAACGAGAAAATAGAATAGTTTTTTCACCTTTTTAGGGATTGTTAATTGATTTTTGGTAAAAATATAAAAATTTTATCGAAAAAGTATATTAGGAGGCAAAATAATCCTGATATGTTTGTTGATGAATTATAAATTTAAAAAAATCCGCCGGTAAATCGTATAAACTTGCCGGCGGATAATAGCTTTAAATTATCTTAAATAAATCAATTTACCATAATTACAAGATATTTTGAAACACTCCAAAACTTTTCAGGATCTTTAATCACCAAGCTGTCAATTTGCTCATCACCGGCAAAATAGTATGAATTTGCAGGATGTGAGGTAACCAATTTGGCTTTTTTTGCCATTAAGGGAATAGATGTAGTTGTACGTATATCAATGGTTTGAAAATAATCTTTGTTAAAATTATCCATTAACTTTTGCATTTTTCCAATACCGATAAAACCTCCTTCGGAAGTAATAATTCGGTTTTGTTTCAATTCTTTTTTTGTACCGAAAACAAAATAAGCAGTATTTAACTTTTGCTCTTGCATCTTAAGAATTGCTTCTTTCTCTTGGTTATCTGCTAATAAAGTATCCAAATCCGAATTTAATTCTGCAATGCGAATATTCAGGTTTTCAATATCAATATTCAGACGAGCCAAATCATTCTTTAAAGTATTTATTTCCTCATCTTTTGCTTTTAATTGCTCGGTCATACGAGTAATCATTTTTTCAAATTCAGACGATTTAATATTTGCTTTTCGCAAACGTGATTTTAAGGTATTTAATTCATCTTTATTTTTTTTCATCAACTCGTAAATAGCAAAAATATCATCGTTTATTTTATCTTTTGCTGCCTGATCCAATTCAATATCACCACTTGTTTTTAATGATATAATGTTTTCTTTTTGTTTAATGGTTTCTAAATTAGCTTCAATTTCATTAAATGATTGCATAAAATCATTAATAGCATTGTCTTTTTCGTTGGTTAGTCTCATTAAACTATCGCGTTCAGCTTTTAAACGCTCCACATCATCGCCGCTATTACAAGAAATTAAAAGAGAAAAAAACAGTATTCCAACAATTAGCTGTTTCATGATTTAAATTTTTAATTAAACATTTATTTTTTGAATATTTTCCTAACCGAACCTTTATAACGTAAAAAAGTTGATTTAATTTTTTCCCGCTACAACAATTACTATTTCGCCTTTGATATTTTTTTCTGAAAAATAATCCAACACCTCTTTTAAGCTGCCTCTGATAGTTTCTTCATATACTTTTGTTAATTCGCGCGATACGGAAACTTGTCGCTCATTGCCAAAATATTCAATGAATTGTTCCAAAGCCTTTAAGAAACGATGCGGAGATTCGTAAAAAATCATGGTGCGGGTTTCCTCTGCCAGTTGTTTTAAGCGTTTTTGTCTGCCCTTTTTATGGGGCAAAAAACCTTCAAAGCAAAACCTGTCGGCAGGTAAGCCTGAGTTTACCAGAGCCGGTACAAAAGCAGTGGGTCCCGGTAAAGTTTCCACATCAATATGGTTTTTTATGCATTCACGAACCAACAAAAAACCCGGATCGGAAATTGCCGGAGTACCTGCATCGGAAATTAAGGCAGCCGTTTCTCCCACAGCCAGCCTTTGGGCAATATGTTGATAATTTTTATGTTCATTATTTAAGTTATACGAATACATTTTTTTGCTAATTTCCAAATGACGCAATAAATTGCCCGAAGTACGTGTATCCTCAGCCAAAATAAAATCGACTGATTTTAATATCTCAACGGCTCGATAAGTAATATCTGCTAAATTTCCTATGGGAGTTGGTACTATAAATAATTTTCCCGACATATATTTTGTTTAAAAAGTTTGAACAAAATCCAACAATAAACGATATAAATCTTCAAATTCAGTTAAGGGTACCGCATCAGCCTTATCAAAAATATTGTGATATTCAGAATAATCGCCTAAGGTATAAATAAAAAAACTCGATACGCCTTTTTCGTAAAAGGGATAGTGGTCGCTATTGGCAGCCGGACCGCGAATATTTACCGAAGACACATATCCTTTTTCTTTATTGATTGATACTAAAGTATCAAATTGAGCTTTAAAAACCGTTCCGTTTACTACTTTAATTCCTTTTTCACCGCTGCCAATTACATCTAAATTTACTAAAAATTTAATTTTTGATAATGGAAAAAGAGGATGTTCTACATAATAACTTGAACCAAGCAAACCCATTTCTTCACCGCTAAAAAGCATAAAAACAATTGAATATTTAGGTGGTTTATGCAATTTTGCAAAATGCTTGGATAGCGCTAAAACCATTGATACGCCGCTTCCGTTATCATTAGCTCCGGGGAAATATACTCCTTTACCCATTTCGCCCAAATGATCATAATGAGCGGTAAAAACCAAAAAACTGTCTATTTGCCCGGGAATATAAGCTATCAGATTACGGGTATGATATTGGGGTATAAACTTATTTTTTATGTGTAAATGAATTTGGTATATTGAATCGGGTAATGCTTGACGGCTAATCTTTACAATTGGAAAATCTTGTACAAATGAAGAAGGAACATACAGCAAATTTTTGTATTCTATCTGTATAATTCCCATAGCACCCAACAAATTATAGCGTATAATATCGTTGTATGCATCTTTAAACCCCTTATTTTTCATTCCTAAGGTATCAATCAGGATAAAACTTTTAGCGATGGAATCATTCGTTATTTTATTTAATTTTTCAGGATAATCCAATAATGCCGCATCCATTTTTATTACAGGAAAAGTTCCTGATATAGAATTTGAGTTTGCAGGGATTAAATAATCATAGCCCGGAATTAAGCTGTCTTTATCGTTAAGCACCACCAATATTTTTTCGGGAAAAGTATTTACAGGAAATGCATAATCTTGCACATAAGTATTTCCAAAACTTTTCAGTTTGTATTTTTTGAAATGTTTGAGTAGATACATTGCAGCAATACTATCACCTTTGGCAACATATCCACGCCCGTGAAATTCAGGAGAACAAAGTGTATTTATGATTTTCCGGGCAGATTTAATGTCTTGGGCATTTACAGAATAAATACTTACAAATAAAAAGATAAGAAGTTGAAAGAAATAACGGTTCATCAGATATGGTTTAGTATTCAATCGCAAATTTATTGAAATCAATGCACATTACAACTTAATATCTCTATTTTTTTAAGAGTATAAACAAATAATTTTTTTTCTAAAACTTATCAACAGTAACCATAATTAATTAAATTCATTTATATTTTTGCAAAAAAATCAAGCTAAATATGTTTTTAGAAAATAATTTTACCGGTTCAAAATTAAGCGGGTGTATTGAGGTAATAACAGGCTCTATGTTTTCGGGAAAAACCGAAGAATTAATCCGTAGGATTAAACGTGCTGAAATTGCAAAGCAAAATGTAGGAATCTATAAACCTGAAATTGATAAACGCTATTCGGAAAAAAATGTAGTTTCGCACGATGCCAAAAGTATTTCGGCAATTCCTGTTCAATCTGCAAAAGACATTATTGAACTTTCAAAAAACAATGAAGTAGTGGGTATTGACGAAGCTCAATTTTTTGAAAATGACTTGGTTGAAGTGTGTAACCATTTAGCAAATACAGGCAAACGGGTAATTGTTGCTGCATTGGATATGGATTTTAAAGGAAATCCGTTTGGTCCGGTACCACAATTAATGGCTATTGCTGAGTATGTAACCAAAGTACATGCTATATGTATGCGTTGTGGAAATTTGGCTCATTATTCACATCGCCTCAGCGATACTGAAAAATTGGTAATTTTGGGAGAAAAAGATATTTATGAACCACTTTGCCGAACTTGTTACACCAAAGCCATTGAAGGCAAAAATAAAGAACCGGAGCTTTTTGATAATATATAGAACCTTACATTTATCAGATAAAAAATTATGACTTTATAGGCGAACCTTATCTATTTTGAGCCATTTTGAGAAATATAAAAAAATCAGCCCACACATAGTATTCTTTGGAATGCTTTTAATTGTAGTTTCTTTATTTTTTTCAAGGTTTTTGCTTAGCATTGGCTTTATCATTGTTATTGCAAACAGTATTGCCGAAGGCAATTACAAAAAGAAAATTCAATACATAAAACAAAATAAATTTGCCTTTTTAATTGTTTTACTTCCGGTTTTTCATTTAATAGGGCTTATTTATACACAAAATATCCCAAAAGGATTAAACGACCTGCGTTTAAAATCTTTTGTTTTTCTGGTTCTTTTTTATGGTGCAGGCACACATTTATCTTATAAAAAGCTACAAGATGTATTTAAAATTTATATTTTATCGGCATTTCTTGCTGCTATAATCAGTATTTACCGATTCTATTTTGTTTCATCACCTGCCGGTATTGAAGATTTAAGGGGTATTGCATTTCTTGGAGATAATTTGTATCAGGCAATTTTTATAAACTTTGCTATTGTTTTAGCTTGCTATTTCATAATCAATACACAAAACAAATTACCGTACATTTTTAGCATATTATTATTCACTTTTTATCTGTTTCTGCTTAATTCCTTAACCGGATATGTTCTTTTTTTTACTTTAATTGTTTACAATTTGTTTTATATTCTATTTAATCAGCAAAATATAAAACTAAAAAAATACATAGTAACAATATCAGGAATAATTCTTATTGTAGCTATTGGCTTTATCGTCTATTCTATTTATAATTTTTATCAAAAAGAGCTTATTAATTACGATAAACTTCCTCAAAAAACAGTAAACGGCAATTTGTACACTCATGATACCTTAAACCGGCAATTTGAAAACGGACACTATCTTTTTTTATATTTCAGCGAAAAAGAATTAAGCCAAGAATGGAATAAACGTTCAGATATTCCTTATGATAGTCTAGACAATAAAAATCAACAAATAAAAATCAACTATTGATTTTTTTTAGGACATTAATATAGAAATAATAATCATGGTAACAATAATTTTGGCATTTATGATATGTGTTGTTATACTAACTACAATAATTGTAGCAAAAAGCGATAACCCAACATCGTCATATTCTATTCTTTTGTATGTTGCAAATATAACTATATTCATAGGATGTTTTGTATTTGCATGTAAACGATATAATAACAATTCAAACCCGATAGAATCAACTGATGGTAAAAAGGGCGGAGTATTTTGGAGAAGAAACAAGAATAACAACAAACTAGATAATCGCGATGAAAAACCAATGAATACAGTTGCCCATTTATTAAGTGATCCATTGCCAGAAAACAGAGATATCGATGTCGATGATGGAGCAGGTACAGAAGGATTTCCCAAAAACTTTATGGACTGGATTAGTGCAAATAAAACACAATTAATTCAATCAGCAAATACTAATAATAAGTTTGATTCAAATAATCTTAAACTTAACATGGTAATGCCTTCCCAAAATTCAATTCAACAAGTTGAACGATCAGATCTTTTTAAGATAGCTCAAAAGGTTGCAGCACGAGACGATTTTGATAAATTTGCTGACGATCGAGTAGCTAAATCTGATACTAGAGCGATACGAATGGCAGAAATTAGAAGACTAATTAATAATGTTTCAAAAACACTTAATATA
>JAKIUH010000207.1 GCA_021647685.1 Bacteroidales bacterium | reverse complement strand
CCGGAGTACCACCATATACACTTCCCGATTTAACAATTGTTCCTTGTGTTACCACTGAGCCTGCCGCAATAATTGAATTGCTTTCAATTACGGCATCGTCCATAACAATAGCACCCATACCGATTAAAACATTATCGTGTATGGTACAACCATGTACTATTGCACCATGTGCAATGGATACATAATTTCCTATATTCGTAGGATATTTTTCATAAGTAGCATGAATAATTGCACCATCTTGTATGTTTGTATGATTGCCTACTTTAATATAGTGTACATCACCGCGCAAAACTGCATTAAACCATATACTGCAATGATTACCAATGGTAACATCTCCTACAATAGTAGCATTTTCAGCCAGAAAACAATCTTCTCCGATAAGTGGTGTGGAACCTCTTACAGTTTGAATTAAAGCCATTTTTTTAAATTAATCTTTGTTTACTTCAAATTCAAAACGAATATTCATCAATTTATTATACCTGTTACCGGCTTTAAGCATATCGGTATCTTCTTCATCGTAGAACCATCTAATCGTAACGTTTTCACTTGCTGCACTATTTTCAATGATTCTAAGAAATTTTGCAATTTGTTTAGAAGATGCTGTGTTAAAGTAATCCAATTTAAAATATATGGTTACATCTGACGGTGTTTCCGGGGAGTTGAAAAATTTATCAGCCCAGTCAAATACCGGTTGGTAAAAATCAACTGCATTTTCGGGTAAAGATTTCCCTTCAATCAGGTATATGTCCACCTCCGGCTCAAAATATATTTTGGGCGTATCCTCTGTTGCCTCAATATGTAAAGCTTCCATATTTTAATTTTTTATAATTTTTGCTCTTAATGAATAAAATGAGTATTTATCATCAATATTTAAAAAATAATATTCTAAGTTGTCATCTGTTTTCATTCTAATATCAATAATACCTAAGCCTGCTTCTTTATTGGTATCTATATCAAAATCCAAAAGACGGTGATTGTAAAAATCCTCCAACTCCTCTTCGCTTAAACTATTTACATAATCAATTTTTTCTGATAATATCGGAATTTTTTCGTTAAGAATATAATTCCCTGTATTTAATAAATATTCTTTTTCTGTTTCTGATATAAAAAACAAGCCGGCTTTTCCTTCTTCTGTTTTTTGATAGTCATCACCATGCTGAATAATGTTTTGAAACATTTCAACCATCGAATGGTAAATACGTTTTTTCTGTTGCAAACTTTCCATCATTTGCTTTTCGATAATTGAAAGTAAATTCATTAAACTGTCTTGATTAAAATAACTGTTAAAAATAATCAAAACATTTTCATCGTTCAGCATTTTATGTAATGCGCTAATATAATTAAGAATTCCCGAACTTTTTGTATTTAATGACGATTTGGGTGCATTTTTTGACGGAATTTCGGTATGAAGATAAAAATAAGAGTATTTTTCGTCTAGTTTTTCAAAAGCATAAAGCAGTTTATTGCCCGATTTTCTTGCCATATCAATTAAGCCTAAGCCTGCTCCGCCTTTTTCTGAAATTTTTCCATGCAATAACACTTCTTTGTGATAAGCTGAAAGTCCTGCTTTATCTAAACTGTTAACCTGGTCAATTTGTGCAGATAAATTTTCGATATGTTCATTCTCAATTAAATTTCCGGTGGTAATGTAATACTTATCGTTTTCTTTTTTCAGTACAAAAACTCCATAATTTTTATCATCATCTACCTTAATTGCTGCTTGATGCTTTGTAATGTTTTGTAATCCTTCTACCATTACATTATACACCTTTCTGCGCAGCATTCGAGGGTCGTCTTTTTTTACAAGGTTTGTTTCGGCTAGCGAAAGTATATTATCGGTTATATTTTCTGTAAAACTTCCTCTGTAAATATAATTCAGGTTATTTTTTTGCATTGCTTTAAAAAGCTTATATACAAAACCTAACTTTTCTTTACTTTGCGAGTGATTGTTCATTTATAATATTTTTTAGTCGAATCTTAAAACATAAATATATTCAGAAAATTATTTTAAACAAAATTTATTTTTATTAATTTATCAATTTACTGCAAATATCATACAAATAAATTGGTAAAGATTTTTCTGATAAATTCTAATTTTGCATCACTATCAGAAAATTAGGTTCAATTATTTATTTGTGAACTTTCTTTTATGTTTTGAAACATTATGTTTTTAGTAAGCCTAAATTCGCAAGTGTTGGACTAATAAATTGAATGTTATCTGTTGAATAATCAAATTAAAATAAATTATATTCTAAATTACTGTTAGTTAGCTTATTAATGTGATGACTAACAGATTTAAGCTTACAACTGAACGTTCAATGAGCTACTATCCTCTTGGGCAAATGTAGTATTTGCTTGAGTGAGCAATTTCGTGTACCCATTATCTGAGTAAGCAAGGTAGAAAGATGTTTGTAAAAGTATTGTTAAATGTATTATCTGAATAATTTGTTAAAATTGTTTTGTACAATACAAAAAATATAAATAGTTTAGCAAAACGCAGAAAGTTAAAAATTGAACTATGGTTATTGTAAACAATCAGTTAAAGGTAGCAAAAATTAAGATGGCTTACATATTGAGTTTTTTGGTAGGTATTGGTATGATAATTCCTATTTTTGTAGTACGAGCCGTAACATTTGAACATTTGATAATGAGTGTTTTAGGAATAGGTTTGTTCTTGTACTTTATTTATTTGCTTATTAGTGAACCACAATATATCTACATGGAAGAAGCTAAAGGGAAACTTCAAATAAAGACTTATCCTGCACGACCTGTATTAAGGCAATATAAAGCGTTTGAAATAAATTTAAATACTTTAAGCCATTTTGAATTACGAAAAAGTTTTTTAGGACTTAAAAGTAGCTTAACTTTGTGGATACAAACCAAGAAGGGGAGTGGGGCTTACCCTCCGCTTAGTTTAAGTGCTTTATCAAAGGCTGAACAGCAAAAAATTTCAAAATATTTAAGCTCAAAATCTATAAACAGAGCTAAAAATATTATTCAATTATAGTTTTCCGTTAACACTTAAATAAGAATAAAATTATGAAAAAAATTGTTTTAACTATTGTACTGTTTGCAGCTGTAAGTATAACAACAAATGCTCAGATTTTGTTTGGAACAGCACAAACTTTAAAAAATGGAGCATTTTCTATTGGAATTGAGCCGGTTTGGGCTGATTATGGAGGAGGCGATTTTGCAATGTTCTTTCACGGGGGATATGGTCTTGGCAACAGTTCTGATTTAGGCTTAAAATTAGGCTTTGGCTGGAGTGGAACTTATGTAGGTTTAGACTATGAGAAAATGTTTATATCCGGTAAGCCAGCTGTATCCGGTCATATCGGGGCGCATTACTGGAATGATTTTGGACTTGATTTTGGAGCAATTGTAACTTTTCCTATTCAAGCTTTAAAACTAACTACCGGACTGGATATGGATCTTAATTTTGGTGAAGACGCCAATAATGACTTAGAGCTATATGCTCCGGTTTGGCTCCCTATTTCAATGGAGTATTATATTAAAAAGAATTTTTCAATAGTTTTTGAAGGAAATATAAAACTAACAAGAACAGCCTTTACAACTGTGGGTGGTGGTATTAATGTTTATTTCTAAAAAAATAATTAGCTTCAAGCGCTTAATTTATGCTTGAAGCTATTTTTTTAAATTATTAAAGTGATGTATAAAAAAATAAGTATTCTTTTTATATTATTTTTTTTAACTTCCGGACTTAAAGCCATTCCTTTAAGTGCTGAACTTTTTGATTATAACGAAGATAAAATTGCAGCAGAATTTGCTGAACTTGATTTGTTGGAAAATGTGCTTATTGAAAATCCAAATTTATCGCTTTCTGATATTGCTCTGCGTTTTCCACAATATGCTTATATGATTGAAAATAGTCAAGTTTCACCTTTGGGTATTAATCAAATTTCTGCACCGGGAAATATCTCTTCTTTTTGGTGGGCTTTTTCGTTTAGTTTTGTGGGTTCTTATTTTATTTATGGAGCAGCAGCCGGACCTATTGCGGTTGCAATAGTTTATTTTAATACTGGTAAAAACAAACCGGAAACTAAAAAAGCAATATTTGGTTGTTTAACAGGCACGGTTCTTGGTTTAGGAATTAGATACGTAGTATCTAATTTATAAAATCATGCAGTTAAGAATATTTTTATTTTTAGTATTTGGTATTTTATTTTCGGTAGTAAACGATAAGCTTCCGGCTCAGGAGTTTTACCGGTTTAGAGCAGATTATACAATTAAAATAAATCAACCGGCAGGAAAACCGCTTATGAAAATGGGTACTGTTTTTTATGACAAAAACAGTAAAAAAATTGTAATAAAAAACGGGTTTCCCATTAAGGAAAATATAATTCATTATGATTCAAGTGTTTATTTTGTTAGAGTAGGAAGAGTTGTAAAACATAATCCTAATCTATTACCGGTTGAATTTTCTATTTTTCATCTTGCTTTAAACGGAAATTTACCCAATTATGGTTTGGATAAAGCAGGTTGGGTTTTGGAGGATGTTAAGAAAGACAAAGGATTGCTTATTGCAAGCTGGATACCCTTGAATGATAATCAAAAAGGAAAAACCCTTATTGCTACGAAAAATAAAGAATTATACAGCATCATTTTTTTAGATAAAAATGAAGAAATACTCAGTAAGTATATTTTTCATAAATACACAAACATTAAAGGATTAAGTTTCCCAACAGAAATTGTTCGGATATATTATAAAAATGGCAAAGAATTATACGAACTAAGTAGTTACAGAAATATAAAAATTAACGAAAACGGTAATGACGAGTACTATGATTATCAAATTCCCGAATAAGTTAATATTATTCTTTGTTTTTTGTGTTATTTTGATAAATAATTGTTTAAATGCACAAACAAGTGAAGATTTAGCACTTTTTTCTGATTTATATAAAGTTCATCAACATAATACTAATTACGGGAAATATTTTAAAAATACATCAAATGAATTAGAACTGGTAAGTACAGGGCTTTTTGTTTTTTATAAAGATTTTTTTTCATCTCAAGACGGTAATCATTGTGTGTTTTATCCTTCGTGTAGTATTTATGCCATAGAAGCTGTTAAAAAACAAGGAATTATACTTGGTTTGATGAATGGTGTTGACCGGCTTTCTCGCTGCAACAGGCTAAGTCCTGAAAATTACTCTTTTTATAAGAACACCCTTTTATTTTACGATCCCGTAGAATAATTATGTTGTTTTTCAGATATTTGTACTTCTGTATCTCTGCAATATTTGTAGATTAAATAGGGCTTGCTGAAAAGCTCAGATGTGCATCTATTTTGGATTTTGTGAAGTGCAGATGTATATAAATGCTTCAAACTGAATAAAATACAAAAGAGGTGTACAGCTTAGCAGCAAAAAACATTATGATTTGTATATATTTGTATATAATAAATGCATGCTTTTTCGGACATTGTATTTGAAAACCTTGCATTTCGATACGAGAAAATAAACATAAGATGTTGATTAATAATATATTTAGCGTTTTTCAGCAAGCCCTAAATTATGCTGCAATGAAAACTGTATATTATATATTGGTAATTTCTGCATTTGCTGTAATATCTTGCAATAAGCCGGTTAATGACATGCCGGAAGAAAAACAAGCAAGTGAAATTTCATTTGAGATAGTTGATCAATTCAACAATAATTTGCTGCCGGACCCGGATACAGCAGTTATTGATTCCATTGAGTTTTTTTATCTAAAGGGCAATAATAAAGAACCATTAAATTTAAGAATCCACAGAAACGACAGTGTTGGTACTTTAGTGGCTGTACAGGATATTCCTGAACTAAGTTCGGAAGAACATATTAAATTTTATTATTTAAAATTTAAAAATTATCCGGTAGATACCTTGTACTTAGATATTTGGAAAGTTCATTATGAATACCCCCACGATGATAATTATTATTATAATTACCTTGAAATGAGATGTAATGGCAAAGAAATGAAATACGATGAGCATTTTATGTATTATATTATTCAAATAAACTAAATTAAAAAACTGCCCAATAACATATTTTATCAAAATACAAGTTAAAACATTATATTCCAACTAAATATCTACATATGTAAAAAACTTCTGAAAAATACATCTTCAATATTTTCAGAAAAAAATACTATGCATACATAATAAAATTAAATTTTTATTATATTTGAAACTCAAAAATTATCATTAAAACCTAATACAATAAATTATGAGTGTTGCTAACTTAATTTTTATACTTGTTTTTATCGCTGCCATTGTAATGTTTTATATGAGTGTACGTGTAATTGCTCAAAACATTAAGCTGGGTAGAGATTTTGATATCTCCGATAATAAAAAGGAGCGCTGGAAAACCATGTTTTTAGTAGCTATAGGGCAATCAAAAATGACTAAACGCCCCATAGCCGGAATTTTGCATATAATGGTATATCTCGGCTTTTTAATTGTAAATATTGAAATGCTGGAAATACTTATTGACGGCATTAGCGGAACACATCGCGTGTTTAGCTTTTTGCCTTTTTACAATGTATTGATTAATTTCTTGGAAATAGCTGCTGTTGCGGTCATCACGGCTTGTATTATTTTTCTATTTCGTAGAAATGTAGTTAAAGTTAAGCGCTTTCATAATCCGGAAATGACCCGCTGGCCCCGTTTGGATGCAAATATTATTTTAATTACCGAAATTTTATTAATGTTTGCTTTTCTTTCGATGAATGCAGCCGACCAAATTCTGCAATCAATGGGTAATGAGCATTATCATGCTACCGGAAAATTTATCATAAGCAGTTTGTTAATTCCGCTGTATAATTCATTACCCGAAAGTAATTTAATATTTATCGAACGCTTTGCTTGGTGGTTTCATATAGTAGGAGTATTGGCATTTTTAAACTATATCCCCTACTCTAAACATTTTCATGTATTTTTAGCTTTCCCAAATGTTTGGTACTCAAAATTGAAACCGCGCACCTATATTAATAATATGGAATCGGTTACACAAGAAGTTAAAATTGCCATGGGTTTAATTCCCGATCCGGGAGCATCGGAGGAAGAAGTACCTACTTTTGGAGCAAAAGATGTACGTGATTTAACATGGAAAAGCCTCATGGATGCATACACTTGTACCGAGTGCGGACGTTGTACGGCGGTTTGTCCGGCAAATTTAACGGGGAAATTGCTTTCACCTCGTAAAATTGTGATGGATACGCGCGATCGTTTAGAAATTGTCGGTAAAAATTTACGTAAACAAGGCAAAGATTTTGATGACGGTAAAGCTCTTTTAGGAGATTTTATACTACCGGAAGAAATCTGGGCATGTACCACTTGCAATGCATGCACCTATGAGTGTCCTGTAAATATCGACCATGTTTCGATTATTATGGAATTGCGCAGATATGTATTTATGGAAGAATCAGCGGCACCTTCGCCACTGAATGCTATGAGTACCAATATTGAAAATAACGGGGCACCGTGGCAATATCCGGCAGCAGATCGTTATAATTGGGCAAATGA
>JAKIUH010000206.1 GCA_021647685.1 Bacteroidales bacterium | reverse complement strand
ATGAGTTCGTTCTTGTCCTTTACGTACTTCTTCAATTTGGCTTGCCAACTTACGGTTTGAGCGCGTAAGTTCAAGCTGGGTTTGTTTCATTTGTTTTGCATTTTGGCGCAAAACCTCTTCATTTTTCTGTAACTTTTTAGTCAGTTCTTGCGATTCTGCAAGTAATTTCTCCGTACGTACGTTTACTTTCAAGTTAAACAGCGTTTGAGCAATCACATTACTTTGCTCTTTAATCAATTGAATAGATTTATCTTCAATTCTATCGTATAAAGAGGCTAACTCTATAACACCTTGTACTTTTTCATCACTGATTAAGGGTACAATAAGAATGGAACCAGGTTTTTTATCACCTAATATACCGGAACTAATGGTAATATAGTCTTCGGGTAAGTCGGCTCGGTAAATAATATCTTTTTCATAAGCTGCTTGCCCAACCAATCCTTGCCCGATTTTAAATTCTTGATTAATGTATTTACGGCGCTGATAGGCATAGGTTGCAATATTGATTAAACGTTCTTTTTCATCATCAAAAATATAAAATGCACCTTGTATTGTATCCGTATATTTTATCAATTCAACCAATGTGTTATATGCAAGGTCTTCAATATTCGTTTGCTGACTTAATACTCTTGATACAATCTCTTTACCTTTTGCAATCCAGTTTTGCTCTGCTTCTTTTAAAGTATTTTCTTGCAGGTTCTTTAACATCTTTATTAAAGACTGTCCTAATTTATCATTTTCACTAATGTGTGTGGTTTCTACATCAAAATTTCCGGCACCGATACTCTCGGCTAATTCTGCATTTTTTTGAATTAATTCATTTCTTTCTAAAATAACTTTTTGCAGATATTTTCTTCTCCTATCGTATCTTTTAGAAATATAATATGCAGTAATACCCAATATTACAGGGGCTGTGTCGATGATAAAATGTAGGGGACTTTCTTGATGCAGTATTTTTATGCTTTCCCAACTGAAAGAAAGATTATTAACAAAAATATCGAAAACCCAAGCAAATGCAGGAAACCATAAGCCAAACAAAATGCCGTAAAAAGTTAAACGTCTAACCGAATAACTTCCTAACATAGACGTACCGACAATATCATTGTACATCGAATCTAAGGCTCTATTTGCTTGTTTTGTTTCCGGCATATTAATATCTTGTCAAGATTAATGTTCTACAAATTACTTACCATTTTTTTACAAAAAGCTTTATTACTTTAGAATTTTGCAATTTGTTCCAATATATAGCTTGAATTATCCTTCAAAGCATTTATAAGTTTTATTGCTTTTTCAGGATCTTTATCTTTTAGTTCAATTATTTTTTCAGCATTTTCATGATATTGTTTATGTACATAATCAATTTGCAATAAAACACCAGCACTTTCGGGTGAATCAGCAATTTTTTGATTTATCACTTTGGTTAATATACAATTATCGTATTTAATATTATCCTTTTCCATTTCACCCAAACCCAAAACAAATGCTTTTAACTTAACTGTATTAATTTTATGAATTGCTTTTATATAAAACGGATTATACTTCATTTTTTTACTTTAATTTCTTTTTCATTTGGCTGAGCCATTGATGATATAGCTTTTCTTCCTCTTTATCCATCATTTTTTCAATATCTTCTTGCTCCTTTTGTATTTTAACAATTTCTTTTTGCAAATCTGCCAACTCCTTTTTCTTAGCTGCAATTTGTTCTTCCGATTCATCTGCTACAGCTATGTTCAAACCGGATAAATCAATAAAAAACATTTCTACTTTTATAACATTGTCCTCATTATCCGTAATTGGAATAACTGTAATTCTAACAGGAACAACATTGCCTTTAATCAAGATTTCAACATTTACGACCTCTTTATTATTGTTAAATGCACTGTGAATAACTCTTTTTAAAATAGTCTTATTTTTGCCGGTAACAAATTGCAAAATATCTTTTTGGTCAATTTCGCCATAAGTATAGCCGGTCATCTGAATAAACAAATCATTAAAATAACTAATTTGTGCATTTTTATTGATTTCAATTACCGGATATAATAAAAGAAGGCTGTCCGCAATATCTCTATATTCTTTCATGCTGGCAGCAAGCTGTTCTTCTTGCAGCAGCAAATCACGAATAGTCTCTTGCATTTCACGGTCTTTTTCCTGCAAAGAATTTGTATGCTCTTTGGTCATTTTCAACAAGGTGGAATTCTTTTCGTCAAGTTGTTTTAATTCGGTAATATTTCTGGCAATAGTAAATATTTTATACACCCTGTTATTTTGGTCGAAAATTGGAGAGTAGGTTTCATTTAACCATATACTTTCAGCATTTTCAAAAATGTATTTTGTTTGTATTTTTTGTGCTTGCCCCAATTTTAATTTGGTCCATAAATCAATATCTTCTTGCTCAGAGCGCTCAATATTCAAACATTCATGTAATTTAAGCCCCAGCATTTCATCTTTGGTTTTATGAAAGAGCTCAATAAAGTTTTGGTTAACATTGATTATTGCACCATTCAAGTCATATTCAAGCACAAGCATATCTGCATTTAATGCATTAAGTATTCCGGTAATTTCAAAGTTTTTCTTAGAAATATTTTCTTTAACAAGCTCTAATTGACGAATATTTTCTTTTAGTTCTGTTTCTTTTGTAACTAATTCTTCGGCTTTGCGCTTTGCCTCCTCTTCGCTTTGCTTGTATTTGGTAATATCATGTGCTAAATATAACACTTTGCTAATTTCACCTTTCTCATCTTGTACGGGTGTATATTGGTTAATCAGCCATATTGTTTCTCCAGCCTTTGTCTTTCTCTTTACTTCAATTTGTCGTGGATTTCCTTCAACAACATTGCGCCATATTTTTCTAAATTCGGTTAATTCTTCTTTTGGAATAAAAATTTCAATGTTTTTCCCTATAATTTCAGATAATTCATAACCCATAGTTTGCAAATGCCGCTCATTAACGGATAATAGTGTTCCGTCCACATTATATTCTCCTTTCATCAATGTGTTGTCCACTGCCGATAAAATACCGCGCAGGTCAGCTTCTCGCCTTTGTGCCAGTTCTTGAGTTGCACGCATTTCTTCCATATTTTGCCGCATTTCAATTTCCTGTGCAGCAAGCTCTTTCGATTTTTTCTCAGACTCTTCGAGCAACTGTTCGGTACGTGCATTAATTTTTGCAGTCAACAAGGTTGAAGCAATACTTTGTGCAAGTTCTTCAACAAAGGTAATTTCATGTTGTTTAAACTCTTTGAACGAAGCCAACTCAACAACTCCAAGTATGGCATCTTCAAATTTTAAGGGAACAATCAACAAACTATTGGGATTTGCATCGCCTAATCCCGATTCTATTTCGATATAATCTTCAGGAATTTCTTTTAAATAAATCGTGTTTCGCTCTAAGGCAACGGTACCGATTAAACCGTCACCAAAACTAATTTCCTTTTCAAAAAACTTTTTACGATCGTAGGCAAAAGCTGAAACTAATTGGATTTTAGGTTCTTTACCAGAATCATCTACCAAAAATAAGCCTCCTTGATTAGCATCAAGATAGCGTACAAGATTTTTGATAATATTATCGGTAAGTTCGGTAATACCACCTGCTCTTTGTCTTAAAATTTCACTAAAGAGTGCATGTCCTTTATTTACCCAGTTTCGCCTTTCGTCTTCAATTTTTCTTTTTTCATCTTGCTCTTGTGCTCGTTTTAAACTATTTCTTAAATCAACCAAAGCTTTTCCTATAAAATCACCGGTACCCGTAAAACTAAACTTACCGGAATAGTTGCCTTTACTTAATGTAAGGGCAAATTCATTGAGTTGCGAAAGATTTTCTGTTAATTTATTAAATAGTTTAGCTATTTGCCCTATCTCATTTTGCGATTCAGGAATTTTTGTAGCAGGAATGGAACCTGAACTTAATATTTCAAGATTTGTTTGAATACTCCTGATTGCAGGATGTATATCTTTAATCAATAAAAATACAGAAATAACTGATATAAGCAATAATATAGCACTGAAAATATATGTTTTTATAACGGCGTTTTGTTGTATTTTTTTTATTTGTAAATTGTTTTGCTGAATGGCTTTTGTATTGTAATCAATTAAGTTTTTAATGTAGGATTGCATTTTATGAAATGCTTTAATTTCTTTTGTGGCTTTTAACTGATTAGCTTGTTCATATTGTTTATTGAGTCTTAATACATTAATATCTTTAAGTACTGCCAGATAATTATAAAACTCGAGTGTAAAATTATCAAAAAGCACTTTCTGTACCTCATCGGTAGTCTGTTGGGCGTAATTAGTAATTTGTGCATTAATCAAATCCATATTTATGGAAGCATTAATAGCATTAGGGTTGAGCAAATCATCGTTTAAAATATGGTTTTCAAGCAAAACGGAATAAAGATTCTCAATCAGACCGGAAAGATTTACTAAATTTTTAAGATAAACCTCGTTAATTTCATTAATTTGCTTATCGGCACGGGAAATATTTTGAATCATTAATGCTCCAAACGAAACAATTAGTAATCCGATAATTACAGTTAAAGCTGTAAGTCTTTTTTTAATCGGTGTATTATTTCTTATTTTCGAAATTTTATTAAGCATTCAACAATTATCAAATTAACACATTCTGTATAAAAGCATTACCCTACAAAAATAGTTTTGTATTTTTACGGCTTATTAAAATATCAGAACATTATAAAACTTATAACAAGTTTTAAACCAAAACTGAACAAGAGCGCTCAAATTTATAAAAATAATTACGGTTTACAAAGTAAACAAAAATTTACTTAAATTATAGTATTAATTAATATATTTTTTCCTGTCGAATTAATTTTCGGCTTGTGAGTATTTTACATAAAGATATAGATTTACAAAGTCTGTACCATTAATACATAAAAAGTGTGAACTTAAATCCGCAAACTCAAAACAACAGACCTGTCGGGAATTAAGATGAGCCCAAAAAATAAATTTCGCGAACTAAAAATCTGCATAAATCCTATTAATCTGCGGATAAAAAAAGTTTGCATCCCGCACCTATCTTTGGTGCTATAAAGGGTACATTCTCAAACCCTATTCAATATGCCATTTTATACTGATTATCAATACTATAAAAACACATGAGTCCGTTGTTCTAAAACTATATTCTACCAAAAAACCAAAACCGTTTCTGCCGATTAAAGGATAAATAAAAATGCTACCGTAAAAAAGGCAGCATTTTTTTAAACCTTAAATTTTCAATAGATTTATTTCTCGTTTAATAAATCTTGTTTTGCTTCTTCGAGTTTTGCTTTTTCCGCAGGGGCTAATTCAGGAATTTTCATATCAAGGGATTCAAGAGTATGAATAATAATATCGCTAATGGCAATGCGTGAAAACCATTTATTGTCTGCAGGAATTATAAACCAAGGCGCATAATCGGTAGATGTTTCATTAATTGCTTGCTCAAATGCATTTTGATAATCATTCCAAAATTGACGTTCTTTAATATCGTTTGAAGAAAATTTCCAATTTTTATCTGGTTCGTTTATCCTGTCTAAAAAACGTTGTTTTTGTTCTTCTTTTGAGAGATGTAAAAAGAACTTTAATATAATAGTACCGTTTTGATGTATTGTTTTTTCAAAATTCCGAATTTGTTCGTAACGATTTGCCCAAAATTTTTCATCAATATCATTCACCGAATTTATTCCGGGAAGCTGTTCGTTTAAAATAAATTCAGGGTGTACTTTGGTAACCAATACATTTTCGTAATGTGAACGGTTAAAAATACCGATTTGTCCACGTTCGGGCAAACGAATATAGTGCCTCCAAAGAAAATCATGTTCCAATTCATTTTTATTGGGTGCTTTAAAATTATGAACCGTACAACCTTGCGGGTTAACTCCTGACATAACATGGCGAATGGCTCCATCTTTTCCGGCAGCATCCATTGCTTGCAAAACAATCAATAATGAATGTGTATTGTCTGCATAAAAAGTATATTGTAATTTATCGAGTTCTTTTTTATTCTTTTTTAATTTTTTCTTGGCATCTTTTTCTTTATAATGTCCTGTGTATTTTGTATCGTAATTTTTTAGAATTATTTTTTTACCGGGTTGAGCAATGAGCTTGTCAATATCTACCATAATGAATAAATTTTAAATGAATGAGATGCAAATTAGTATTTTTTTGGGATAAATCAAAATTTGTATTGTGATGTATATGGTATTCTGCACTTTTGGTACTATGTTTTGATAAATTGATGATTTGTTTTGCAGCGTATGGATAATTTGCAATAAACATTGCTGCTGATGCGTGCTGCGGCAAGGATTGAAGCGGTAGCTGACGCTTGTAAAAAATATACAAAACTTTTCGCAAAAGAGCGACAGGCGAAGCTCCTTTTGCGAAATTAGTTTTGTTATTTTTTACAAGCGGGACTACAAGCGGAAAGCCTGTAGCCGCCCAAATTATTTTAATTATATTAATCGCCTAAACTCATACCAATTCCTTTGGCGGTTTTTATCAGTGCCGAATCTTTTTGCACGATGTGATATTTGCTAATGGCTTCAAGAAAGGGAACGGAAATAATGTCGGGATGACGATAAGCTACCATTTCGCCAAACTTACCTTCGAGTACCATTTCCATAGCTTTTACACCAAATTGTGTTGCGAGAATACGGTCAAAAGCATTGGGTATTCCGCCACGTTGCAAGTGTCCGAGCACGGTTTCGCGCATATCGGCATCGCAACCTGCTTCTTTAAGTTCGTGCAATAGTTTGCTGGCTACTCCACCCAATTTAAGGTTTTGATTGCCAATTTCATCACTTTTTTTAGCAAGCTTTTCACCATGTATGGGCTTAGCTCCTTCGGCAATTACAATGTTTACAAAGCCTTTGCCATCGATAAAACGGCGTTTAACTACTTCGAGCACTTTATTAATATCGTAGGGAATTTCGGGAATTAAACATACCTCTGCACCACCTGCAATGGCTGCATGAAGCGCAATCCAACCGGCATCGCGCCCCATAACTTCAAGAATAATCACACGGTTATGCGAAGCGGCTGTGGTTACTAATTTATCAACCGCTTCGGTAGCAATTTGCACGGCTGTTTGAAAACCAAATGTATAATCGGTTGCCGAAAGGTCATTGTCAATGGTTTTAGGTACACCGATTATTTGCAAACCTTTTTCAAAAAGTGCTTGTGATATTTTTTGTGAGCCGTCGCCTCCGATATTAATTACCGCATCAATACCAAGGTATTTTAATTTACGAATCATCTCATCGGAACGATCAACAAAAGACCAAGTTCCATCATTTTCTTTTATAGGCCAAGCAAAAGGTCCGCCTTTGGTGGTAGTTCCAAGAATTGTCCCGCCTTGGACATGAATACCGGATACGGCTTTTTCATCGAGAACAACAATTTCGGTAGGCTCGCGTAACACCCCGTCAAAAGATTGAATACTGCCGATTACTTACCAGTCTTCGGTTTGTGCTGCACGTTTAACCACTCCGCGTATTACTGCATTTAAACCGGGGCAATCTCCTCCACCGGTTAGTACCATTACTCTTTTTTTGTT
>JAKIUH010000205.1 GCA_021647685.1 Bacteroidales bacterium | reverse complement strand
ACAAATTAAAATTGAACAAAAAAATAAAGAGCAGACTAAAATTCTTAAACTTCAAGAAGAAAAACTGCAACTTTCGCAAGTTGAATTAACCAAAAAACTTCGTGAAGCACGTGAAGAAATGCGTATGCAATTCCGTGAAATAGAAACCGTTAAGTTATTGAATGAAAAAACGCTTGAAGGTATGCTTGATGCAGTGGTTACGATTAATCAAGATAATATCATCAAGTTTTTCAATAAAGCTGCCGAAGATTTATGGTCCATTAACAGGAAACAGGTTATAAACAGGCATGTGAGTGAGCTATTGCCCGAAAGACATGCCGAATTGGGCGATAATTATCTGGGAAATTTCTTTAAATATGGCGATGATACTATGTTAAATACGCGCACCGAAGTTTTTATTGTTGATAAATTTGGTGATAAAATTGGTGTTTTACTTACACTTTCCGAAGCGCAAATAGGTAAACGATATAGCCTTACTGCATTTATTCAAAAAATTGAAGTAGAGCTGTTTTAACTTTCACTACCAAATAAGGAATGCACACATCAACCTGGTTTAAGGTATCTATACTAATCATATGTTAATAACTTTGTGAATAAACACATTTAGCTTTACTTGGAAAATTTTATATTTGCATTTTGCAAAAAGTAAGGCTATGGTTGAAAAATATTCGGAAGATACGATTAGAACTCTTGATTGGAAAGAACATATCCGCCGCCGACCCGGTATGTATATTGGTAAACTTGGCGATGGCTCTTCGGCAGACGACGGTATTTATATCCTTTTGAAAGAAGTATTCGACAATTCAATTGACGAATACATGATGGGCTATGGTAAAAAAATAGAAGTGAATATTACCGACCACAAAGTTCGTGTACGTGACTATGGACGTGGAATTCCTCTTGGAAAACTAATAGATGTTGCTTCAAAAATGAACACCGGAGCCAAATATGATTCCAAAGTATTTAAAAAATCGGTAGGTTTGAACGGGGTGGGTATTAAAGCTGTTAATGCCTTGTCATACAGTTTTATAATAAAAGCCTATCGCGAAGGACAAGTTAAAGAAGTTCATTTTTCAGAAGGAGAGATTGTCCAAGATTTTGATATCCAAGCTACCGATCAGCCCAATGGAACAGAAGTAGTTTTTATTCCTGATAAAAAACTTTTTGGCGATTTTCATTTCCTTTCGGATTATGTGGAAACCATGCTGCGCAACTATGTTTATTTGAATTCCGGATTATCCATATATTTTAACGGACAGCGTTTTTATTCAAAAAACGGATTGCTGGATTTGTTGCAAGACAATATGAGTGGCGAAGGGCTTTACCCTATTATCCACCTGAAAGGCGAAGATATTGAAATTGCAATGACGCATGGAAATCACTATGGCGAGGAATATTACTCTTTTGTTAACGGACAGCAAACCTCACAAGGGGGAACACACCTTTTGGCTTTTCGTGAAGCTGTTGCAAAAACTATTCGCGAATTTTATAAAAAAGATTTTGATGTATCCGATATACGATCTTCGATAATTGCTGCGATAAGTGTAAAAATTGAAGAGCCCGTTTTTGAATCGCAGACAAAAACCAAGTTAGGCTCAAAAAATATGTCGCCCGATGGAGTTTCGGTGCGTAACTTTATTCTTGATTTTGTTAAAAAATCACTGGATAATTATTTACACAAAAATCCAGATACTGCTCAAATATTACTGAAAAAAATTCAAGAGTCGGAAAAAGAGCGAAAAGCTATTTCCGGAATTAAAAAATTGGCACGCGAAAGAGCTAAAAAAGTGAGCTTGCATAATAAAAAATTACGCGATTGCCGTATTCATTACAATTCAAAACACGAACGCCGCAGCGAATCCACCATTTTTATTACCGAGGGAGATTCGGCAAGCGGTTCCATTACCAAATCGCGCGATGTGAATACACAAGCTGTTTTTAGTTTAAAAGGAAAACCGCTAAACACTTTTGGGCTTACCAAAAAGGTAGTTTATGAAAACGAAGAGTTTAACTTATTGCAAGCCGCTTTAAACATAGAAGAAGGAGTAGAAAACATCCGTTACAATAAAATTGTAATTGCCACTGATGCCGATGTGGACGGTATGCATATTCGTTTACTATTGATTACTTTTTTCTTGAAATTTTTTCCCGATGTAATTAAAAAGAAACATTTACATATTCTACAAACACCACTTTTTAGAGTGAGAAATAAAAAAGAAACAATTTATTGTTATTCGGAAGAAGAAAAACAAGAAGCAATAAAAAAATTAGGAAGAAATCCTGAAATTACTCGATTTAAAGGTTTGGGTGAGATTTCCCCGAAAGAATTCGGTCACTTTATCGGTAAAAAAATGCGTTTAGAGCCGGTACTTCTTAAAAGAGATGAATCAACCGATGATATGTTGAGTTTTTACATGGGTAAAAATACACCTGACCGTCAAGATTTTATCATAGATAATTTGCGGATTGAAGAAGATGTAATTGAAGAAATGTAAAAAACTAAAATATTTGATTATTAAGGGGAGAAATCTCTTAATTTAACAAATAGAATCTACTGCTTTTTAATGATATAAGAGGAATAAAGAGAATAAATGGAAGATAAAGAAAAACAAGAAGGTTCGGAATACGAACAAAATGGTGAAATTCATGATGTTCGTTATATCTCAGGAATGTATAAAACATGGTTTCTAGATTATGCATCGTATGTGATTTTAGAGCGTGCTGTACCTCATGTTTTAGATGGTTTAAAACCTGTGCAGCGTAGAATTTTGCATGCCATGAAACGCTTGGACGATGGCAGATACAATAAAGTTGCCAATATCATAGGTTATACCATGCAATATCACCCACATGGCGATGCCTCTATCGGCGATGCGCTAATTCAATTGGGGCAAAAAGACCTTTTAATTGACCAACAGGGAAACTGGGGAAATATTCATACCGGCGACAGTGCTGCAGCACCAAGATACATTGAAGCTCGATTATCGAAATTTGCACTGGATATAGTTTTTAATCCCAAAACAACCAAATGGAAACTTTCTTACGACGGGCGAAATAAAGAGCCGGTTAATCTTCCGGTTAAATTTCCTTTATTATTAGCACAAGGTGTTGAAGGTATTGCTGTCGGGCTGGCTTCTAAAATCCTTCCACATAACTTTTTAGAGTTAATTGATGCTTCGATAAAATATTTAAAAGGTGAGGAATTTGTGCTTTTGCCTGATTTCCCTACCGGCGGGATGGCTGATTTTTCAAAATACAACGATGGTTTACGTGGCGGTAAAGTACGTATTCGTGCAAAAATTGAAAAATACGATAAAAAAACACTTATAATCAGAGAATTACCTTTTGGGAAAACAACCGGTTCTTTAATCGATTCAATCATTAGTGCCAATGATAAAGGCAAAATAAAAATTAAAAAAATTGATGATAATACTGCCGAAAATGTAGAAATTTTGGTGCATCTTACGCCCGGTACCTCGCCCGATAAAATGATTGATGCACTTTATGCTTTTACCGATTGTGAAATTTCTATTTCACCCAATGCTACGGTTATTATTGAAGATAAACCGCGATTTATTGGTGTAAGTGAAATTTTAAGGCTTTCTACAGATAATACACTTTCTTTATTAAAACTGGAATTGGAAATTCGTAAGGAAGAGTTGGAATACGAATGGCATAAATCTTCATTGGAAAAGATTTTTATTGAAAATCGTATTTATAATTCTATTGAAGATTGCGAAACATGGGAAGAAATTATCCAAACTATTGATAGAGGACTGGACCCCTTTAAAAAATTATTACGCCGTGAAGTTACCCGTGATGATATTGCCCGATTAACGGAAATAAAAATCAAACGGATTTCAAAATACGATGCTTTTAAAGCCGATGAATATATAAAATCGCTTGAAGAAGAAATGAAAGTGGTGCTTTATAATTTGGAGCACATTGTTGATTATACGATTAATCATTTTGAACATATACGCAAAAAATACGGAGCCGGTAAAGAACGTAAAACAGAAATGCGAAGTTTTGACACTATTGTTGCAACAAAAGTTGTAGTTGCCAATGAGAAACTTTATGTAAATTGGAGCGAAGGATTTGCAGGTACCGGACTGAAAAAAGATGAGTACATATCGGATTGTTCAGATATTGATGATATAATTGTTTTCCGTAAAGACGGTACTTATTTTGTTACTAAAGTATCCGAAAAAATATTTATCGGAACGAATGCAATTCATGTAGCGGTATTTAAAAAGAATGATCATCGCACGATTTATAATGTAGTTTACCGCGATGGGAAAACCGGATATGCCTATATGAAACGTTTTGCCGTTAAAAGTGTAACACGTGATAAAGAATATAATGTAACCAAAGGAAATTCCAATTCGCGCATACTTTATTTTTCGGCAAACCCGAATGGCGAGGCAGAAGTGGTACGTGTATTGCTAAAACCGCGACCGCGTTTGAAAAAATTATCATGGGATTTGGATTTTAGTACCTTGGATATTAAAGGAAGAAATTCAATGGGAAATATCTTAACCAAGCATATGGTACATAAAATTACCATGAAGGAGCGAGGTACATCTACACTGAGCGGAATAAACGTGTGGTGGGATCCGGATGTAAATCGTTTAAATACCGATAAGCGCGGTGAACTGCTGGGTGAATTTAAAGCAGATGATAAAGTGTTGGTAATTAGCAAATCAGGATATTACAGATTAACTGATTATGAAGTATCCAATCATTACGAAGATGATTTGTTGCTTATTCAAAAATATAATCCGAATAGGATTTTTTCGGCGGTTTATTTTGATAAAGAAAAAAACTTTTATTATTTGAAACGCTTTGAAATAGAACCTACTGAACGAAAGGCTTGGTTTATTCCCGAAGAAGAAAATGCTGCCGACTTAATTGCTGTTTCGCAGGATAAAAAACCTGTATTGCATGTAGAGTTTGGCGGAAAATATCAAGGCAGACCCGATGAAGATATTATCGTAGAAGAATTTATTTCGGTAAAAGGGTATAAAGCAAAAGGAAAACGCATCAGTGCTTATGAAATAGCAAAACTCGAATTTACCAAACCCCTTGATGTACCCGAAGATGTAGAAGAAGAAAATACAGATGAAATTGTAGATCAAAATCCTGAGATAAAACTAGAAATCGAAAAAGATACATCAGGAAAAAATGGTGAACAAAAAAGCTTGGATTTATTGTAAATTCTACTTTTTTTGTTATTTTTGAATTTAACATTAACAAAATACCCAAAATTATGGCACGTGTTTTTATTATTTGGAGTGAAAAGTATAATACAGGGATTAATATCATTGATGAGCAACATAAAAAATTAATTGCCATTTTAAATTCTTTATACGAATCGTTTGTTGACCGTACAACAAATGAAAAGATTAAAGAAATTGTAAAAGAATTGGCTGATTATACAGTATATCATTTTGGTGTGGAAGAAAAGTATTTTAAAGAATTTAATTATGAAAATATGGAGGAGCATATGGTGCAACATCGGTATTTTGTGAATCAAATTAAGGAATTTCAGAAGGATATGGAAGACGGCAAAGTATCGGTTACCTTTAAACTAATGAACTTTTTACGCTCATGGCTGATTGAACATATTAATGGTACGGACAGAAAGTATATTGCTCTTTTTAAAGAGAAAGGTTTGTAGTGTCATGTCAAATACATAATTTTAAAGCCTTTTTTAATGTTTAAATACTTTTGAAAATATTAAGCTTTTTTAAGATTTATTAAACTCTTTTAACATTTCAGTCTATTATTCATTTATATCTTTGCATTGATTTATACAGTAGAATTTATGCTTATCAAATGGATATATTAGAAAGCAAAGTGCAGAAAAGGTTTATAAAAAATTTAAATAAACGAGAACCTCTTGATATTTTAGATACAGCCAAAAGGCTTAGCAGCTTTTTAGTCAGCTTGTCTCCTAAACAATATAATGTATTACTTGGACTTCTTAAGCAAGTGCAGATAATCCAACAAAAAAATATAAATATTTTTTTAAAATCAAAAAAGATTAAAGAATTTCTGTGGACCAAACAATCTTTGCAAACCAAATTACTCACCGGTAAAATATCAGCCACAATAGTTGCTAATTTGAATTTTGGAACAGGTAGGATTGAAGATGCAGGATTAGCAGGTGCTTATGATGTTTGGGGTTTTCTTGCCTCTGAGCTTGGAATGCAATTATTAACAGCCACTATCGAACTGGTTAAATCAAAAAAATACCTTTAAGATTTTTTTTAGAAAAAAATAAGCTTAGTGTCATGTCAAGCATGTTTTAGTCATACCAAGTTTCGTTCTTTTTGCGTAGAACTTTGTTAAAAATTTTGACCATAGCTACTGCTATGCTAAAAATTTTTGCCTTGTTCTACACAAAAATAACCTCAACTTATACGACACAACATACTTGACATGACACTAGTAATCTTTCCAAATTTTACCGGTTTTAGAAGTATTTAGGTTTATCCTTTAAAAATTTTATGTAAATTTGCGAAAATTGTATGCTTTATTTTACAAAATTTCTATTATGATTAGCGATTATAAAACAGCAGTAAACAATATCAGAAGCATTTTAAAACAATACCTAATTGACAGTAAACTAAAATCTTTGGTTGTAGGTTTATCAGGAGGTATCGACAGTGCCTTAACGGCAGCATTGGCTAAACCGGTATGTGATGAATTAAATATTCCGCTTTATGGGCGTAGCATTACCATTGAAACCAATAAACCGGATGAAATAGCTCGCGCAAAAGCAATTGGCGAAAGTTTTGTAAGTGATTTTAAAGAAGTGGATTTAACCGAAGGCTTTAAAGTTTTAGCCGGCTTAGTTACTGAAGAAGGTGATGACGATACGCAAACAACAGCCTATAAAATCCGTAGAGGAAATATAAAAGCGCGTACGCGAATGGTTTATTTATATGATTTAGCAGCGCGTCATCGTGGAATGGTGCTTTCAACCGATAATTATACGGAATTGCTTTTAGGGTTTTGGACATTGCATGGTGATGTGGGCGATTACGGTATGATTCAAAATCTTTGGAAAACTGAGGTTTATGAGATGTCTCGGTACATTGTGAAGAATTTAAGCAATGACACAGCTAAAAATGCACTTCAATCCTGCATTGATGCGGTTGCAACCGATGGTTTAGGTATTACAAACAGCGATTTGGAACAGATTCAGGCAAAAAGTTATGAGGAGGTTGACCAAATCTTGTTAAAAATGATCTACAATACTGATGATTATGAAGCATACAAAAATCATCCGGTTATTCAACGTAAATTCGGCTCGGAATATAAGCGGAATAATCCGTATAATATTCCAAGAGAATTGATTACCGATGCTCCTTATTAGAAAAATTAAGCGTTAAAGTTATGTTGATTAGACTTTATGAAGAAAATCCTTCACCAAAGCATATAAAACAAATTGTAGATGTGCTAAAAAACGGTGGTTTAGTAATTTACCCAACCGATACGGTTTATGGTTTGGGTTGTGATATTTTTCATCATAAAGCCATTGAGCGACTTGCTAAAATTAAGGGCTTAGATTCTAAAAAAGCAAATTTTTCATTTATTTGTGAAGATTTAAGTTCTGTTTCGGAATATA
>JAKIUH010000204.1 GCA_021647685.1 Bacteroidales bacterium | reverse complement strand
AAATAGAAAAAGGATGGAGATGTAGATAGGTTTCATTGTGGAATATTAAGTTAAGGAAATATAAATGTACGAAAAAAATATTTCAAAGCATTAAATATTTATATAATGGTTATTTTCCCAATAATACTTTGGCATTTTCAAGTGCTTCTTTGCTAATGTTTTCACCACTAAGCATTTTGGCAAGTTCGTTGATGCGTTGTTTGCCTTCAATCTTATGTATATTGGTTGTAGTTGTTTGCTTTGTTTTTTCTTTATAAACTAAATAATGAGTGTCTCCTTTAGCAGCTACTTGTGGAAGATGAGTTATACTGATTACTTGCATGTTCTCTGACATTTTTTTCATGATTTTTGCCATACGGTCAGCTATTTCGCCCGATACTCCTGTGTCTATCTCATCAAAAATAATTGTAGGTAAACTGATTGATTTAGATAGCAAGGATTTAATACTCAACATTAAGCGTGAGATTTCGCCGCCGGAAGCTACTTTGCCTATGTTTTGAGCAGGAATATTTGCATTTGCGCTAAATAAAAAGCTAATTTCATCAATACCGATTGCTGAAAACTCATTTAATTTTTCCTGTTTAATTTTAAATACGGCATCAGGCATTCCAAGATGCTTTAGTTGTTCCAATACATATTTTTCAATATCAGGGAAAGTCTTTAGTCTGCGCCTACTTAATTTTTCTGCAAGCTTTTGTAATTTTATCTTGTTTTTACTTAGATTTTCGTTTAATTTTTCAATTTGTTCATCAAACGAAGCAATATTTTGCAATTTTTCATCTAAGTCATCTTTTATTTTTATAAGTTCTGCAATACTTATAACATTATGTTTTTTTTGTAATGAGTATATTAAATCCAAACGCGAATTTACATACTCAATTCTTTCAGGGCTAAATTCGATATTTGATAATGTTAGCTCAACTTCTTCTGCAATATCTTTTAACTCTATAAATGTTGAATCTAAGCGTTCTTCAATCGGTTCAATTTTGTTGAAAATATTTTTTATCCTGTTTGCTGCTTGATGTGCTTCTTTCATTTTAACCAGTACCGAAAACTCATCTTCATTTAATAAATTATGAATGATTGCCAAATTATGTTGAATTTCTTCGGTATTGTTTAATGTTTTGGCTTCTTCTTCCAGTTCTTCCAGCTCACCATCAATGAGTTTAGCTTTTTCTAATTCATCAAATAGAAAACTCAGATAATCAAAATCTTCTTTATTAGTCTTTGCTTGATTTTTTAGCTCATTAAGTTCATTTTTTAGCTGTTTATACTTCGTATAAATAAATTGATATTCTTTCAATAAATCAATATTTCCTGCATAAGAATCAACTACTTTTAATTGAAACTCGCTTTGGTTCAGGTTTAGGTTTTGATGCTGCGAGTGAATATCTATTAATTTAAAACTAAGTTCTTTAAGCGTGTTTAAGTTTACCGGAGTGTCATTAATGAAAGCTCTTGATTTACCGGCAGGACTAATCTCTCTTCTGAGAATACTTTCATGAGCGTAGTCCAATTCATTTTCTTCAAAAAAACTTTGTAAACCATATCCGTCTAATAAGAAATTGCCTTCGACAACACATTTTTTATCCGGTTTTTTTAATACACCGGTATCTGCACGTTGCCCTGTAATTAAAGCCAATGCACCCATTAAAATTGATTTTCCGGCACCTGTTTCTCCTGTAATTATAGAAAAACCTTTTGAAAAATCAATTTCTAACTCATCAATTAGGGCATAATTTGTTATGGATAAAGATTTTATCACTGTTTTAAATTAATTATTAGTTTTTCGACTGTAAAAATAATAATTTCATCGAAGTTTATATCAGTTTTTTGTATTTATGATGTATTAATTATTGAATTATTGAAAAAAAATACAACAATATATCTTTAAAATCGTTTTTTTGTTTTAGATAATCAGATTAATTTAACTATTTTTGAGAATAAACTAAAAACAATGATTATGAAAAAAATTACATTACTTTTGGTATTTACTACTGCTATCGGTATTTCTTCTTTTGCACAACTTGGTGTTAAAGCGGGTATGAATTTTGCCAAAATGACCGATGCCGATAAGTCATTAAACAATCCGCAAGCAGGTGTTTTTATGGATAAGGATTTTATACCCTTAATAAAAATCAGAATCGGATTGGACTATTCGCCAAAGGGTGCAGTAAGTGAATATACACTTCTCGGTGTAACGACGAAAAATGAAATACAAATCAATTATTTGGAACTGCCCGTTTTAGCAAAAGTAAAACTTGGACCATTGTACGGCTTGGGTGGCGTATATGGTGCTTATGCTATGAATGGAATTAATACAGTTATTGTTTCCGGCACTGAAACCGAAAGTGATATTGATTTTGACAATGTTAAACGATGGGATGCAGGTATGAAATTTGGTTTAGGTGTACAGTTTAAATTAGGTCCACTTGGTGCATTTGCGCAAACTGCTTATTCTTTCGGAATTGTTGATTTGAATAAAAGTGGTGGTGATGAGCTTAAAAATACCGGTGTGTTGAGTTTTTCTGTTGGTGTTTTGCTTGGTAATTAGATGCTGTAAAGAAAAGGAAATTTAAAATCAGTCTTATCGAGGCTGATTTTTTTTTGATACTTGTTTCAATCCAAATAAAAATCCAAAAACCATATAAAACAAAAAAAGCATTGTAAGTCTTTCACCTACAATGCCTTTTATTAAGTCGGGGTGAGAGGATTTGAACCTCCGACCCCACGCCCCCCAGACGCGTACTCTAAACCAAGCTGAGCTACACCCCGAACTTTTTTCTTTTGCGTTTGCAAAGGTAATACTCTTGTTTTATTCCGGCAAATTTTTTTAAATAAAAAAAGGGCGGTAACCACTCCGCCCTAATACTATTAACCTATTTACTAACCTAAAACCTATTATGAAAAAACTAATTTCTACTTGTTTTAGTACTGCAAAGATAAATACATAATGTGTTAAATTTATTTAAAAAGTGTTAAACTATGTTAAATGTTTTATTTTTGTCAAAATCATTAAATAATCAATAGTTCATGAATATTCAAGACGCAAAAAAGGCGGTATGCGAAGCAGGGAAAAAATTGTTACAGCAAGATTTAGTAAAAGGTACTTGGGGAAATGTTAGTTTAAGATATGATGACCAATATATGATTATTACACCCAGTGGATTAAGTTACGAAGAATTAAGAGCCAATGATATGGTAGTTGTAAATTACCATACTTATAAATATGAGGGTATCCACAAGCCATCATCAGAAATGAAATTACATGGTAAAATTTATAAAACACGCAAAAAAGTAAATGCTGTTATACATACACATCAGCAAAACGCATCAACAGTTGCTGCTGCCCGGCGAGAAATACCACCTATTTTAGATGATATGGCTCAAATTCTTGGACCCACTGTTCGTGTGGCTGAATATGCATTGCCCGGAACAAAAAAAATTGTAAAAGCTACGCTTAAAGCACTCAAAGGTAGAAATGCTGCCTTAATGGCAAATCATGGGGCGGTAGTTGTGGGTTCGGATATGGAGGAAGCTTTTATTGCAGCAGAAGTACTTGAAAAAACGGCAAAAGCATTTATTGAAGCATCTTTTCTTGGCGAAGCTAAAGGCATCAATAAATTTGAAGCATGGTATATGCATCAGTATTACCTTAGAAAATATGGAAAGCAAAAAAAAAGATAAATTTTGTAAATCCCAATAAAAATATAACTTTTGTACGAAATACGTGTTATTATGGATGAAGAAAATATTTTTGACAAAATAGAGGAACTCTTTGGCAAAAAACCGGATAATTTTAGTATTATCGAACAGCAGATTGATATTAAAATTCAGATGGATTATTTTGAAAAATCAAAAGAACTAAAAAAGAATCCTCCGGACACAAAAGATGTTTTAGATGAAAAGGAATGTTTGTTTGATGAAACTATTGATTTGGAAACAAAAAAGAAGACTCTTTTGCGTTTAGCAAGTATTGACAGTGTTGAAGCTTACAGAACTATTGAGCATTTCATTCCTAATGCTGAAGCAGAAATTAAAGATTGGGCTTTTTTAGCTTTACAAGAAAGTCGTTCCATGATTGAAAGTTCATTGCTTAATGAAAGTCAGATAATTATATCGACAGGTCTTGGCGGGAAAGGTAAAAAATTAAGGTATTTTACTGTTTTATCATCTGCAGGAAAAGAAGAATTTAGCAATTTGCAAAAAAAACTTATTGAAAAAGAATTGGTTTTTTCTTTAAAAAAGAACGATGGTGAATTAGAAAAAATTGAATTTATTGAACATTACGCTACAATATTGTCTATTGTTCCAATTATGGTTTCCATTAAAAATATTATAAAATCAGTGATAGATGAATGTAATCAAATAGGGAATTTTATATCGCATAAATACATTGTTACTAATGTGAAAGAATTTACTCTTGACGAAATTAAAGATGCATGGGATTATATAACTGAGTAGAGACAAAGGTGTTTTATTTATTGTAAAAGGTGATAAAAGTCAATAAAAATGAAAAAAATTAATGTAGCAGTTCAAATTATTCCAATTGTTAGTTCTGAAAAAGTTTTCCCCATTGTTGATAAAGCGATTGAATATATTGCCAAAACTGGTATAAAATACAGGGTAACACCTTTTGAAACAGTTTTAGAGGGTGATTTGGATGAAATTTTTAAAATTATTAAAGGAGCACAAAATGCTTGTTATAATGCGGGAGCTAATGAACTGATTACAAATATCAAAATTCATTCGAGTAAAACCAAAGATTTATTTATCGAAGATAAGGTCGCGAAATATGATTAATTTAGTGGGGCAATGCGTCAAGTACATCGCCCCAATAATTTACATATTTCTTCTATACTGTCCTCCCACATTAAAAAGTGCATTGGTAATTTGCCCGATGGAACAATATTTTGCCGTTTCCATTAATTCTTCAAAAATATTACCGTTTAAAGAGGCGGTTTTTTGTAATTCTTGCAATTTTACAGGAGCAATTTCAGCCCAAGTTTTGTGTAATTGTTCCAACATATGAATTTGATACTCTTTTTCTTCGGTAGTTGCACGGATGACTTCACCGGGAACAACCGTTGGAGAACCCTTTGAGGAAAGAAAAGTATTTACTCCCATAATCGGCAATTTTCCCGAATGTTTTAATCGCTCATAATACAAGGATTCTTCTTGAATTTTACTGCGCTGATACATGGTTTCCATTGCTCCAAGAACTCCGCCGCGTTCCGTTAATCTGTCAAATTCTGCCATAACGGCTTCTTCTACCAATTCTGTTAATTCTTCAATAATAAACGAGCCCTGTAAGGGATTCTGGTTTTTTGCCAAACCAAGTTCATGATTGATAATCAACTGAATTGCCATTGCCCGCCTTACCGATTCTTCTGTAGGAGTCGTAATTGCTTCGTCGTAAGCATTGGTATGTAGTGAATTACAATTGTCATAAATTGCATACAATGCTTGTAAAGTGGTTCGTATGTCATTAAAATCAATTTCCTGCGCATGTAAAGAACGTCCCGAGGTTTGAATATGATATTTAAGTTTTTGCGAACGTTCATTGGCTTTGTATTTCAATTTCATGGCTTTTGCCCAGATTAGCCGCGCAACTCGTCCCATTACCGAATACTCGGGGTCAATACCATTTGAGAAAAAGAATGATAAATTGGGTGCAAACTTATTAATATCCATACCACGGGCGGCATAATACTCAACATAGGTAAAGCCGTTTGCCAATGTAAAAGCTAACTGAGTAATTGGGTTTGCGCCTGCTTCGGCAATATGATAGCCGGAGATAGATACCGAATAAAAATTACGCACATTATGATTAATGAAATATTGCTGCACATCACCCATTAATTTTAATGAAAAATCAGTAGAATAAATACAAGTGTTTTGTGCTTGATCTTCTTTTAAAATATCGGCTTGTACCGTGCCGCGAACTTTGCTTAGTGTATCGGCTTTTATTTTTTCATAAACATCTTTGGGCAAAACCATATCTCCGGTAACACCCAACAGAAAAGTCCCCAAACCATTATTCCCTTCGGGAAGTTTCCCTTGATAAGCTGGACGTTTAGTTCCGCGTTGTTTATATATTTCATCAATTTTTTGTTGAACTTCTTTTTCTAAGCCATTTTCAAAAATATATTTTTCGCATTGCTGATCAATGGCTGCATTTAAGAAATAAGCCATCATAATGGGCGCAGGACCATTTATGGTCATGGATACCGAAGTAGTAGGTGCAGAAAGATCGAAACCCGAATAAAGTTTTTTAGCATCGTCTAAACAAGCAATAGAAACGCCGGAATTACCAATTTTACCGTAAATATCCGGACGGCGATCAGGGTCTTCGCCATACAGTGTAACCGAATCAAAAGCAGTACTCAATCTTGCAGCCGGCATACCCATTGAAACGTAATGAAAGCGTTTGTTGGTACGCTCCGGTCCGCCTTCTCCTGCAAACATTCGTGTAGGGTCTTCATTCTCGCGTTTAAAAGGAAACACTCCTGCTGCAAAAGGAAATTCACCGGGAACATTTTCACTTAAATTCCAACGCAAAATATCGCCCCAGCCTTTGTATTTAGGCAAAACTACTTTGGGTATTTGCAAATGTGAAAGCGATTCGGTGTGAGTTTGCACTTTTATTTCTTTATCGCGTACTTTGAATACGTAGTATTCATTTTTATACGATTGCTTTTTGTTTTCCCATTCATCTAAGATTTTTTTATTGCGTGGGTCTAAATCAAGGACTATTTCATCATATAGTTTTTTCAGATTGGCTTTTAGTTGTTCATTATCAAAAGCTAAATCAATTGCTTGTTGAATACCGTATAATTTATCGGCAACTTCGGCTTGTTCTTCAACCCATTGATTGTAATTTCTAACTGTTTCCGAAATTTCCGATAAATAGCGAACACGTTCCGGCGGGATAACCGTAATTTTTTCGTTATTAATTTCTTTATGCTTAATATCTGCATGAAAATCAACGGATAGTTTTTCTTTCAATTTCTTAAATAATGCCGTGTAGAGTTGATTAACTCCCGGATCATTAAACTGTGAAGCAATGGTTCCGTAAACAGGAAGTTTATCCGTATCTTCTTCCCAAAAATTATGATTACGGGCATATTGTTTTTTTACATCGCGTAGAGCATCTAATGCACCGCGTTTATCAAATTTATTTATGGCAATCAAATCGGCAAAATCCAGCATGTCAATTTTTTCCAATTGGGTAGCTGCACCGTATTCAGGGGTCATTACATACATTGAAACATCACTGTGTTCAATAATTTCCGTATCGGATTGTCCAATTCCCGATGTTTCAAGAATAATTAAATCGTAATTTGCTGCTTTTAATATTTTTACCGCATCGGTAACGTATTTGCTCATTGCCAAATTAGCTTGGCGGGTAGCCAATGAACGCATATACACCCGTTCATTATTAATTGAGTTCATACGAATACGGTCGCCAAGCAAAGCACCACCCGTTTTTCGTTTAGAAGGATCCACAGAAACAATACCAATTGTTTTCTCCTTAAAATCCATAAGATAACGCCGAACCAATTCATCAACCAATGATGATTTACCGGAGCCTCCGGTACCGGTAATTCCAATAACCGGAATATTTTTATCTTTTGCCAGC
>JAKIUH010000203.1 GCA_021647685.1 Bacteroidales bacterium | reverse complement strand
CCAAGTTTCGTTCTTTTTGCGTAGAACTTTGTTAAAAATTTTGACTATAACTAATGCTATGCTAAAAATTTTTGCCTTGTTCTACACAAAAATAACTTCAACTTATACGACACAACATACTTGACATAGCACTAGGAAAATAATTTTAAATTGTTAATAAGAACTATTTGTTAATTTAAGCAAAAATAGGAACAAAAAAATTTTTGCTTTTGTATTAAATAGCTTACATTTGCGCAAATTTTCAGAAACATTAAGCATAAAATATATTATGACAAAGAAAAAACACGAACAAGCAGACGCCATTGAAAACGTTGAAGAAGTATTAAGCAGAAGCGAACAATTTATTGAAGATAATCAAAAGATTATTACTGCTGTTATTGTTATTATAATTGCTGTTGTGGGAGTTTATATGGGATATAAAAAATATATTCTCGAACCAAAAGAAGGAAATGCACAATCGCAAATGTTTGTAGCAGCTCAGTATTTCGAACGTGATTCGTTTAATTTAGCATTGAATGGCGATGTTAATTATCCGGGTTTTTTAGCAATTATTGATGATTATTCAGGAACAAAAGCTGCTAATCTTGCTAAATATTATGCCGGAATTTCTTATTTGCATTTAGGCTCTTTTCAAGAAGCTATTGATTATCTGAAAGATTTTAAATCAGACGATAAAATGTTAAAGCCTATTGCAACAGGTGCTATTGGCGATGCTTATATGGAATTGGGAAATACAGAGGAAGCGGCTAAATATTACAAAAAAGCTGCCGAAACCTCAAAAAATGAATTTACTTCACCGATTTTCTTAATGAAAGCTGCCCAAGCATTTGAATTATTGGGAAATTATAAGGAGGCTCTGGAAATTTATAAAGAAATTAAAAAAGATTATAAAACATCAGCCGAAGGTAGAGTGATTGATAAATACATTACACGTGCTGAAAATAATATAAAATAATTTTAGTATTGTAAAATTAATAAGGCTTTCTCTGTTTGTGGGAAAGTCTTTTTTATTTTATAGTTTGTAGATTTAAGGTTTAACTTTCTTTTAAACTTAGAAAATGGCAACTGCTTTAAAAAACTTATCCGATTACGATATTCATTCGGTACCCGATGCATCCAATATGCGTTTTGGTATTGTTGTAGCAGAATGGAATAACGATATTACCGAAGCACTTTATGCAGGTGCTGAAAAAACTTTATTAAAACACGGTGCTAAACCGGAAAATATCATTAAAAGATATGTACCCGGTACTTTTGAATTAACACTGGGTGCACAATTAATGGCTGAAACGGGACAAGTTGATGCCGTAATTGTTCTGGGAACGGTAATTCAAGGAGAAACCCGCCATTTTGATTTTATTTGTCAAGGGGTAACACAAGGCATTACCGAGCTAAATATAAAATATAATTTACCCTTTATTTTTGGTGTTCTTACTACGAATAATAAGCAGCAAGCCCTTGACAGAGCAGGTGGAAAACATGGAAATAAAGGCGATGAAGCAGCCGTTACAGCCATTAAAATGATTGATTTTAAAAGCAGATTGTAAAGTTTTATTAAGCTTGGATTTGTTAATTTACTTACAGTAGAAGATTATTTACAAATTTAAAATTCGCGCACTATGTTATTGGTACAATAAGACTTACTTGGCACGATGCAAATATAAAATGAACATATACTTTGTAAAACCAATCATTAATTTTCATTTTTAATTATTTTGATCCAAAATTAGCACAACTATTTGTTACAACCTCGGGTTCTGATTGGGATTGAGAAGGTAATTTTAAAACTCTAAATTCATTAACCGGTATATTAGTAATAGGCACCCATTCAACATCAGGCAAAAATCCTTCATACGGATTCCCTGAAAAAGATAGGGGATTAACTGCTTCAATCTCTATTCCTCCACCATCATCACCTAAATACATTCCATATTTTTGAAGTGCAACAGCAATAGTGTACTCGTAGTCAGTAAGTCCTAATTTACTCAAATCTAAATCGGGATTTAATTGAACTAATGCACCTTCGGGGATAGCAGATTCACTATAGGTATCTCCATCGCTTTCTGTTGCAGGTGCAACAGGTCCTCCACTTTTAGTAAAATTGTAAGTGAAAATTAGCGCATGATTTATTTCTTTATTTTTAAATTCGTGCGGCCACATAACCCCTGCCGATAATGCAAATCCTGAACCACGTGCAGAAAAACCTTTTTCAAAAACTCCCGGACCATCAAGCGGCAATGCATTCCCCCACGAAGCATACCATCGACCGTATATTTTTTTCATTTGCCAAAAATCATATTCACACCTATTGATAGTATCAATAATTACCATTGAACCATCTACCGAAGGATCTGCAACTGCATAGTCCGGTATGGGAACATTCAAAAGTTTACGTTTAGGTGCCCATGATGCTGTTAGAACAACATCATGAACGGGTGTATTTTCTCCTACAAAATAAATCGTTTCGGTAAATGATTTGAGCGCAATAAAAAAACCTTGTGCCTCAAAATCATCAATTAAACTCTCTACCATTTTTTTTGAATTAGGATCAATTTCAGGATTTTTTGGTATTGGAGTATTAAAAGGAGAACTGTCAGCAAATAATTTAACCGAGACCGGTGCTTCAATATTTATATCTACAACATTATCGTTGCATTTAATAAGTAAAGATAACATTATTAGTAAGGAAATTTTTTTGCTAAAACTTGTCATAATATCTGCATGTTTTAAAATATATTTAAGATTTTTAATTATCAATTTAGCTTAAAAAGAAAAACCAATTCCTCCGCCAACAAAAGTATTTCCAATTACCGCATCATAAAAAAAGATACCTTCCGGATATATTTTTATTTGCTTTCCCAGCCCAAAATTTAAGCTTGTACCAAATACAACAGTTGATTCATCACCAATATATCTGTACATGACTTTTGGGTTTAATGTAATATTAAATTTATTTGATGGAGCGTATGTCAAATATATAGACACGGGAACATCAATAATATTAATTTGATCATCAAAGCTTGATGCAAGAAATGTGTAAGATCCACCAAATGTGTATGATGTTAAAAATTTGTCGCTTTTATGAAAAAGGTGTTTGTAAGTAGTTGTTAAAGAGTTTGGTGATATACTTACCTGAAATTCATTATTATCAGAAACTCCTTTTCGAATCATTAACTGGCTTGCTAACTGATTGCCTTCTTGATAAACATCAAAATTTTCAGGCAATGAATAAATCATACTTCCACTAACCGTATAGGTAATTTTACCTTTTGGAAGCACATCGGCAGTTTGAAAAGATGTAAATGAAACACAGCCCGTAAACAAAAATAATGCTAAAACAGATTGGAAACTTAAAAAGTAGATTGCTTTCATGAGATTATTTTATTAATTATAAAAACTAATACATACTTATTTTCTTTTTATGCCTTATATTTGCAAGTTATCAGATGAATTTACCAACTGGCTGCTACTTATAATATGGATTATTCCATAATAATTTAATAGTAAGCTTATTATAAGCAAGTTGGTTTTGTGTTTGTAGATTTGAGCTTATACTAAAATATTGTATAAAGTTCTGGTTTTATACTTATCAAATTAAGTTTTAAAATGTGAATGTACTTTGGGTTAAACTGTTATGTGGGTTTGATTGTCAAAAAATACCGTAAATTCAGGCTTTATGCCTTTCAATAGATATTTTTTTATTGTCTATTCAAATTTATATATTTTTTTATAAAAAAACAAATTCCTTATAAAAAAAATATGAGGTTTGCCCTAGACTAGATATCCGGAGGTCACCAGCTAAATTTGCAAATTGACAGCCGCTTATAGACTGTTAATGAATTAGTTTGATATTATCATATTTAAGGTAAAACAAAAGCCAAATTACGCAACGGAAATTACGCGATTATTTTATTCCAAAATTCATGGTCCAATAATTACCGCTTCTACCTACGGCAATATCCGTAAATTTTCCATTCATCATATTTTTACAATGTCCTTCGCTGTTTTTCCATGCATTAAAAACCTCTTCTTCGTTGGCATAACCTTTTGCAATATTTTCTCCACCGGGGCTTCCTTCGTAGGCAGTGCCTTTTATTCTATCGGCAAAACTTGAGCCATCAAGGCTGGTATGACTGAAATAGTCATTTTCATTCATATCAATACTATGTGCGGTAGCAGCACGCTCAATTTCATCGTTCCATTCCAATTTATCAGCGGGAGGCATATAGGTAGAACCACAGTTGCAGCCTTTTTTTCGTAAATTGTTTACTAAATCGAGTAATTTTTTCTTATCGATGCTTTTTACATCTGCTTTATTCACATCAGCAAGTTCGCAGGCTTGTAAACTATAAATCAGAATAAATATAAATAGGATTGAGCGCATAATCTAAATTTTATATTTATTGCAAATTTAATAAGTTTCAGCATATATCAAATTTTTGTTTAACAACCGGCTTTGCAGATATAAGTAAAAAACGCTTATCGAATTCTTTTTCGTTTTAAATCGCCGTGGTAAACAATATCTTTGGCATCGACATTTTCTTTATTTAACCATTCGGGAATGCCAGTTATTTCTAAATTATCACGTAATTGATCCAATTCATCTTCATGATGACTGTATATCATTTCAGCAGAAATTACCATATCCATAGCTTGAATTTCAGTTAACTTTTGTATTTCTTCACCGGTATTTTTGCCTTCAATGGTTACAATGATGATTCCTTTTGTTTCATCATGCAGATGATATTCACACACATCTGACTGCTTGATTTTTTCGACTAATTTTAGAATATTTTTCGGTTTTGCTTGAATTAATATACTTGATAAGGTCATATTTTTTTAATTTAGTTTCCAAATTTTTATAAATTCATTATTTGATGATGTGATGATCGTTTTTTCATCAATAAAATATATTTTTGAGATATTCTCGTTCTGTCCTTTTAAAGTGTATAGCTTCTGTTTGGTTTTGATATTAAAAACAATTACATCACCTGTTTCATTACCAGTATAAGCACCTAATTTCCCTGAGGGACTTAAAGCTGTACTTAGTACAAAAAAATCTGATTTTATTGAATAACTTTTTCGTCCTTGCAAAAAATATACGGCTACATTCCGGTCTTTTCCTCCGCTTATAAATGTAAGATTTTGATAATCCACTGAAAAAGCACGATCCTTTATTTCTCCGTCAAATTTAACAATAGTTTTTCCGTTCTCAGCACTTATTAAATAAGTTGCTCCACTTTCATCACAGGTTATTATTAATTTTCTGCTTTTATCCAAGGTGTAATCTGATAGTGCCGAAGTACTGATTTGCTTTTTATAAATCTGTTTATTATTACTTATTGACCATAAAATAATTTCATCGCTGAATAATCCCAACAAAATGGTGTCAGAATTAATAAACTTTGCCCTTTTAATCATTAAACGGTCTTTAAAAGCATCTCTAATTTTTATTTTGCGATCATTTTCAATCAAATACACGTTTTGATAGCCATTACTTGCTTGCACAACAGCTAAAATTTTATTTTTAGCGGGTAATTTATCTATTGAATAAACTCTTGGGTAGATTTCATTATTTTGAAAATCTTTAATTTTTTTAAAAGTAATTTGCTTAGTAATTTTTTTTGTTGATACTTCAATTACATCAATAGAAGCCTGCATTGTAGCAACATAGAGCTTAGCATTTTCATAAACAAAGTCTGATACGTCTCCGGATGCCTCGATTGAGAACTCAGGTTTTATAGTACTTTGCATAATGAAAATACTAAATAAGCTGATTATAAATAAAAGATACTTCATTTACTTGCTCGCTAAATAGCTATAACTTGTCTGTCCTGTGACAGATTGACGGTCAATACCTGATGATTTTTATACTATATTGCAAAAAGAATAAGCAAATGCTTGAATAAATTCAAAAAAGAAGTACCTATTCACTCATTCGCTTATTCGCTTTTTTATTTACTGTACACCTTCATCAAACTTTTCAATTAAAGTTGATTTGTGCTTATTGGTAGTATCTCTAAATTCAGCCTGAAAGGTATTTTTTACATCTAATTCGGCATTTGTTTGTGGTACATGGCATTGTGTACAATTATAGCGACCCATATCCATTTTACCTTTTAAATCACGAATTTCTACTTGATTGCCTTCCTCGTATAAAACATATTTACCATTTACCAATTTAATTTCCGGACGAAAAGCTTTAAAATGAGTTGCAGGCATAGGTGTTGCTTTTGCTGCAACTGCTTTATCCGGCATATGGCATGTTAAACATGTATTTACTTCGAGAGTAATCAAATCAAAGCCTTGCATTTGATGTGAAATTAAAGGAGGTGCATTTTCAAAAGCACGATCTACTTTTTGACTTAATCCCGGAATATTCGATTTTACGGTAGCCATTTCACCCAAATCAAAATTTTCGCTTAACAAATCACCTTTTCTAAAAGCTGTTCCATCGGCTTTTTTATTACTGTTTGTAGTCTCAGCTTCTTCAGAGCTGCAACTAACAGCCAATACAACCAATATCAAGTTAATAATTAATATAAGTTTTTTCATTTTATTTAGTTTTAAATTATTTTTTATAGTTATTTAAAGAAAAACAAAGTGCATTGTCTTCGCATACATCAATACAGCGTCCGCAATTTGAGCACTCCATTCCTTTTATTTGAACAGAGCTTTTATTTATATAAGGCAACAAAACTTGCTTTTCAGGGCATACAATCAAACATTTATTGCATGCAGTACATGCTTGGTGATTATGTTTCACTTTAAAAAGTGAAAAACGGTTTATTAACGAATAAAACCCGCCTAAAGGACAAACATAACCACACCATCCGTTTTGCATTACGAAAATATCGAAAAAGAAAACTAAGAACACTGCTGCCCAACCAAAGCCCATTCCATAAATTATTCCTCTATGTAACATGGATACGGGACTGACAAGTTCAAAAGCTGCCACTCCTGAAAAAAAGGATACCAACAGACTTAATCCCAGAACCCAATATCTGAAATTACGATTAATTGGCATTTTAACATCATCTTGATAAAGCTTTAGAAGCTTTCGGATACGCACCGCTACATCAGTAACTATATTCATAGGGCATACCCAACTACAAAAGCTTCTTCCGCCAATTAATGCATAGAACAATAAAATAATCAAGGCTCCAAGCAAAACATCATTTGCCAACACAAAACCTGCAACAAATGTTTGCATTACCATATACGGATCGCTCAGATGAAAAATATCCAGAAAATTAGCAGTACTTAAATTGCCTCTTAAAATAGTCCAGCCCAAATAATTACCACCTATAAAAAGTATTATAATTCCTGCCTGAGAAATTCTTCTTAAAATCAAGTATTTATTTTGGCTTAGCAATTTAATCATCAATCAAATCCTCCCAATCTCCGTTTAAGTATTCCAGTGCTTTGTCACTGACTTTTTTTTCCGGTTCTTCTGCATCTTTTTCTTTCATACGCTTTTCATCCTCTTTGTCCCAGCCTTTAATGTAATGCTCTCCGGCTTTTCCTGTTGCCAGTGCTCTTGGAAGTACTCTTATTGAAGCTCTTTCCGTAACACAGGCATTTTCACAGAGTCCACAGCCGGTGCATACTGCATTATCCACCATAGGACGTAAAAAGGCATGTTTTCCG
>JAKIUH010000202.1 GCA_021647685.1 Bacteroidales bacterium | reverse complement strand
TTTCCATTATGCAATCACAAGGTAAAGACTATCAGTGTCAATCTGTTAAAAATGAGGATAAAGAATAATAAAATATCCACAGATTACGCAAATCATCGCAGATAAAAGATTTTTGTTTCGTCTATGCAGTCAGCCGATAAAGATTTTCTGTGTCAATCTGTGTAATCTGCGGAAAAGAATAATAAAATATCCACAGATTACGCAAATTATCGCAGATAAAAGATTTTTGTTTCATCTACGCAGTCAGCCGATAAATATTTTCTGTGTCAATCTGTGTAATCTACGGATAAAGAATAATAAAACATCCACAGATTACGCCAATTATCGCAGATAAAAGATTTTTGTTTCATCTACGCAGTCAGCCGATAAATATTTTCTGTGTCAATCTGTGTAATCTGCGGAAAAGAATAATACAACATCCACAGATTACGCCAATTATTGCAGAAAAAAATACAATCTGTGTAATCAGCAAATAAAAAGTTTCTGTGTCAATCTGTGTAATCTGCGGATAAAATATTGAAAATTTTCAACGAAGTTATTCGCAAAAAAAAATAAGACTTGGTATGATTAAAGCATGCTCGACATGACACGAGCGGCTATTGAACGTGAACTAATTCAACACCTACTCTTTTCAATAAGTCTAATCCGGCTTCAATACGATATTTTTCGGCAAAAACCACACGTTTAATTCCTGCTTGAATAATGAGTTTAGAACACTCCAAACAAGGCGATGTGGTTACGTACAGTGTAGAATTTTCACTGCTGTTGTTTGATTTTGCAACTTTTGTAATTGCGTTTGCCTCAGCATGAAGAACATAAGCCTTTGTTTTTCCTTCTTCGTCTTCACATATATTTTCAAATCCTGCAGGTGTTCCGTTATATCCATCGGATATAATCATTTTATCTTTAACAATTAATGCTCCTACTTTGCGGCGTTTGCAATATGAATTTTGAGCCCAAATATGTGCCATTTGTAAATAGCGTTTATCTAAATTTAATTGTTTTTCACTAATATTACTCATAATTAATACTATTTTAGCAAAGATATATTTTTCTTTTTAACTTATTGAGAAATTGCATTAAGATACAATAGAAATTTTCAAAAGATTATCATTTTTGTGCCTTTAAGCTAAATTGTTTAAGAGTAATATAGAACCTTTTCGAAAATTTAATTATATTTGATTGTTAAATCATTAAACCTTAAATATTCAACCATGAGATATTTTATTTATGCTGTTTTGTCCATTGCTTTTGCTTGGCTTTTTATTTATTTGTTTCAACCCGTGTTAAATTTTGGTTATACAGGTTTTCCTGTCCTTATTTTACTGATTCTGGCAGGACTTACCGGTATTGAATATTCTTTAAAATCATCAAATAAAATAAAGAAAGTGAACAAATTGTTGCCGGTTTTAACGGCAATAGCTCTTGTTTTTTTGGTTTTTGTACCTCTTATTACAAGTGCACCCGTGTTTCATGCAAAACAATACAGGAATATAATAGGTGAAGTTAAAATGGGTAAAGATTTTTCAAAGCATGTAGCTCCTATATCTACTGATGAAATTCGTATAATAGATGAATCTATTGCCTATCGTGTAGGTGATAAAGTTTTGGGTACAAAGCCATCTTTGGGCAGCCAAACCCAATTAGGAACTTTTAATATTCAAAAAGTTAAAGGGAAATTATATTGGGTAGCACCCTTGTTGCATAGTGGTTTTTTTAAATGGAACAAAAACAAACAAGGCACGCCGGCTTATGTTATGGTATCAGCTACTAATGAACGTGATGTGCGTTTAGTACAGGAAGTAAACGGTAAACCTGTACGAATAAAATATCAAAAAAATGCTTTTTTTTCTGATTATTTACCGCGCCATATTTATTTTAATGGTTTTATGAGCAAAGCATTTACCGATTTTACTTTTGAAATTGATGATGAGGGTAACCCGTTTTGGGTAGTTACAAAATATACAAAAAAAGTAGGCTTTGGAGGGAATGATGCAACAGGAATAATTGTTGTAGATGCCGGAACCGGTGAAATTAAGGAATACTCCATTGAGGATGCTCCTAAATGGATAGATCGTATTCAGCCTGAAAATTTTATTGTTGAGCAATTGAATGATTGGGGCGAATACGTAAAAGGTTTTTGGAATTTTGCCAATGAAGATAAGCTGACCACCACCAAAGGAATATCCTTGGTATATGGTGTTAATAATCGTGCATATTGGTACACAGGGCTTAGCTCGGTAGGCAGTGATGAAGGTACTGTTGGTTTTGTTCTGGTAGATACTCGTACTAAGGAAACTACATGGTATAAACAAATAGGTGCCACCGAACAAGCAGCACGTCGCTCTGCACAAGGAAAAGTTCAGGAAAAAGGCTATGTTGCAACATTTCCGATTACCTATAATATTAACGGCATTCCAACTTACGTTATGTCCCTAAAAGATAATGCAGGGCTGATTAAAATGATTGCAATGGTTTCGGTTGAAGATTATACGATTGTAGGTGTTGGAAATAATATTAAAGAGGCTTTACGTGCTTATAAAAATGCATTACACAGCAAAGGAAATGCTGTTGCTCCAAATCGTTTTTCCGAATCCTTTACGGTTAAATCAGTAGTTGTGCGTTTATCAAAAGATATTCGAAACGGCAATAGCTTTTATTACATCATGTTAAAAAATCCGGGAAACAAAATATTTGTAGGCAGCTCATTAATTTCTAACGAAATTACAATTACCCAAGTAGGCGATAGTGTTAAAATTACCTATGATGAAGATGAAAATGAATTAGTGGACATCTCACAATTTGATAATTTGAATATAAAACTTCAAAAAACAGAAGCTCAAAAAGAAAAGGAAGAAGAATTTGTTGAGTAAACAGTATTTACCACTTGCGGCGATTAATTTTTAACATGGATTATTATGCTTCGCATAAGAAAAGTTTATGGAATTAGCTTGCTGATCTGAGTCATCGAAACCTGAAGGAATATTATAGCGTTTCTAGAGTTTTGCAACGAAGTAGGTGCGTAAAGATAATTCCAAGTCACTCAAAATTTGGGTTGATAAAAAACATGAATATTGCGGTAATTGGTTGCAAATCAGTAGGTGGTGTATTTTGTAAGTAGGTGCGGTGAATAATGCAGGTTAATACTGATTCGTTAATACTGCATTCAATCTTTAGCTATGGGGACTAAGTTTTTTGCAGGTATTTATTTGTATTTTTTTATTAATCCAAAGTCAAAAGGTGTCCAAAAACAAGATTTTAATCCACTGTTTATAAATCCTGAATTAACCCATGTATTACTGGTTTTAAAGCAAGAGTAGCTTCCTTCTGCTTTATAAAAATTGTCAGTTCTTGTATAAGCTATATTTTTAAGAATAATTTTATTCCCATTTTTGTCTTTTTTAAATGTGTTGGATATATATTCATTGAGTTTTTTTAGTTCATTTTCATTTACCGGTATCTTGACCCAATCATTTTGTTTATGTTTATAACGAGTTACGTGCATTAAGGTTGAACTTTTCAAAAACAATGCATGAAACGCATTACTAAAAGTTAAATCATTCCATGTTGGTGTATTAATATAAAAATTTTCATCTCCCCAACCAAATGAAAGATAGTTTTCATTTTCTAAATGTATTAAACCTTCCAATAGTTTAGGGTGTATATCTTTTTTCGGCAGAATAATTTCTAAATGAACTCCATTAGAATATAGAAAGATAAACTTGTTTGAAATTGAAAAAGTATCCCTTCTATCTATTGTAATTTCCGTTAATATTAACGAAATAATTAAATAAATAATTGGAAGAGCTAAAATATACAGGAACCATTTTAATATTTTTTTAAATATTTTCATCGTTTTTAGAATTCCTGAAGGTGGAACGTTCAGAAACACCATAAAAATAACTATAAAAATATAAAAAAAAGGTAAAGATTTAAAAAGTATTAGAAAGTGAAAGCCGGAAAGCAATCCGGTTTTTACTATGATTTAGAGAAAAGCCATATAAGGGAACCGCATATACCATGGTGTGTGAGGAGCCACCGGCTACCATTTTATTGTTAGTCGTTTCCTCGATTAGCCTATCATTATTGACAATTAGTCGATTAAGTCATTTTTTAATTTTAAAATATCATTCAGTTTTTGCATTTCCTTCTTTACACCTTTTCTTATTACAATAAAAAGAATTATCCCGATAATTACATACGAAAGGTCAATTAAGACCAAATTCCAAAATTCAATATACAAACTAAATTCAGGTGTTATTATATAAAAACCAATAGTGTAAAGTACAATAATTATTGGAGCTATAACTTTATGAATTGTTTTTCTAAACTGATGAAAATTGATCGTGTTTTCAGTCGTTTTTAAAGTGTTGTCTAGATTATTTATTTTTTTTGCTTTATAAATGCTTATTATTTCGATAAAAATTCTAAATATTAATCCTGAAATCATTAAACCAACACCAATTCTACTTAATGTTTCTTTGACAGGCGCAACATAATAAAAAAACAACGAAATGATGATGAGGGTTATTAACAAAATTGTAATTGTTCCATAATAGAAAAAATAATTTTCTTTCTCTTTTTCCTTTATTTTCCTATATAAAGTGTCGAAATTATCGTTAGAAAGTTTAATTTCCTTTTTGTTGTTTTCCCATTTACTTTGTAGTTTATTAAATTCGTTATCCATTTTTGTTGTTTTTTAATATTGTTTCAAGGCGTTTTTTGATTCGATGAATTTTAACTCTTACATTAGTAGGTTTTACACCAAGGATTTCTGAAATACTATTATAATCTTGATTTTCTAAAACCATCATAATGATTAATCTGTCTATTTTTTTTAGTTGTCCAATTGCGCTATATAATCTCTGAATATTTGAATTTGTTATGTTTTCATTATTTGCAACAGATGTTTGGTTTTCTATTTCCGAAATAGGATATGTTCTTTCTTTCTTCTCCTTTTTTATATATTGCAAACAAGTGTTTACGGTTATTCTATAAATCCAAGTTTTATAAGTTGATGAACCCTTGAATTTCTCTAAATTATTCCAGACACTTATAAAGACTTCTTGTAATAAGTCATTTGCTTTGTCTTTGTCTCCTTTAACAAATCCCAAACACATTTGTAAAACCATAGGTTGGTGTTGGAGATAAATTGTTTCAAAAAGTTTAGTTCTACTTTTTTTCATTGACTAAAAAATCATTTACCGTTTTATAAAACCATTTAGCTTGGTCAAACATTACAAAATGCTTACTGTTGGATGCCATTACAATCGTTTTGTTTGTTAGATTTGAATCTTGATTTTCATAGTTTTCTTTTGCTGTTTTAACGTCAGGAAAAGAAGCACCTATTATTAAAGTTTCACATTTTATTTTGCTTAAAACATTCCTTAAATCGAGTTTTAATAAATCGGTATATCCATAAACCCAAGTTTTACGGTCTGCTTCTAATATCCAATTTGTTAAAGTCTCAATTTTCTCTTTATTGAATGTCATATTTGATGCCATCATTGATGCCATACCTTTGAATTGTTGCTCATCCATTTCAAGCATTTGCTTATTGCATGGACTTTCATAGAATAAACTTTCTGCTGGAACATTAGGCATCATTACTTCACGCATACAAGGTAATGCTTCAACTATTACAATTTTTGAAACTCTGTTTGGATATTCAGCAGCAATATCAACAGCCAAATTTCCACCCATACTGTGTCCAATTATTACTATGTTGTTTAGATTATTATCTTTTATGTACTTAACGATTGAATTTTTAATATTATCATACCAAGGCATTTCTATTGGCTTGTTTCCATTAAAACCTGCATAAGAAAAGAGATAAGATTTTCCTTTCAAATTTAAATTTTCAATGGTTTCTTTCCATATAGAACCAGGAACTGTAAATCCTGGAAGATAAAAAATTGGTTGTCCTTTCCCAATTATTTCAACCTTGAAAGCTGTTGGTTCTGGATTTTTAGACTGATTTGCTGTTGTTTTTGTTGAAGAACAACTTGATATATTTAATACCACAATAAACAAGATAATTATTTTTCGTATTTTTATCATAAGACTGTTTTTTTATTTTGATTATGTGTTTGATTAATAAAATCAGTATTTGTTACACTTTTAAAAATATATTTTAAAATAATTTGAATAATTTATACCTTTCTACCGTTAGTGTATTGAAGTGCTGATAATCACACTCTTAAATTGTTGAATTGACTCCATAAGTGTGGTTTCCCCACTTTTCAGCACTTCATTATTAAAGCTTAATACTAACTTTAAGCTTTCTCTATAAACATTAAGGTAGATTGAACTCTGCTCTTATGAGGAAAATATAATGATTTTTAACGTGAAGAAAAAAGGTTTGCTTCTTGCTATGAGTTTATCTCTGGCGACCATGTCATCGGTTGCAGCACAATCGACATTAAGTGACTTTGATGAGGTTTCTAACTATGCAAAGAAATCTGTTGCTGATTTGGAATTGTCAGGAGTGATTGAAAAAAATCAAGCTTTTGAACCAAGTAATCAGGCTGATAAAGTTTTTGCTAAACAGGTTTTAGGAACTTTAGATGATATAGGCTCAGGGTATTTAAACTATGGCGAAGCGGTTTATTTGGCTGATAAATACCGTGCATCTTCTGGGTTTAATGACGTGGTCTCTGTTGAGGGTTTGTTGACTAAAAAAGGATACCGTGTCAATGATATTATTTCTCGTGAAGATTTTGCTTATCTTGTTGCCCATGCGAATCAAGAAGACATAAATATCAATGGTATTGCAATCCACAACCCAGCTATTGCAAAACCTGGTCCATTATTAGGCCCAACAGTTTATCAATCAGGGACAAATTCAGATGGTCCTATCTATGATGGCAGTACTATTTCACTGTTTCACCGTGCTAAACAAGCTAAAAATTTAACATTTACTGAAAATGGAGCTTACACATTGCAAGTTCATCCAGAGGTGTTTAAATCTGTTTCAGTTGGTGGTATTAACGTTGAAGATTTAGCCGATATGACGGCTCAATTAGAAGTTGAGTTGGCTGATGGTACTATTCATAGAACAACGTTGAATTCTTTAATTCAATTTAGTATTCATGGAGCAGATGGTAAAGTCGGTCAAATCCGTGTGGAAGACGGAGTGCTTGCTTTAGTAGATGATTTAAAAGGCTATGTGCCGAGTTTTAAATTAAACGATCATGAGTTTAAAAACACTGAAGTTGCCAATAGAGTCCTCACTCAAAAATATAAAAATGGCGACCAAACAGACCCGCAGATTGTTGATGTGGTTATTGATGATTTGAACAATTTAGGTTTTTCTTTGCAAGACAGAAGAACGATGTTGCATAACCTTATTTTAACTAAGACAGCTATTCAACAATCAGGATTGTCTCCTTTGAGTGCACCATTTAACACTATTGCAGGCCCTAGTAGTAAAGGACGAGGATTTATGCAAGGTTATCTTTATGGCATGTATGATACAGCTATTGAGTTGCAGGAACTTATTGATGCAGGTGATAATGTTGCTATTCGTGCTATGTTAAGTACAACAGCTACACAACAACAGTTTTTGAATAGTGTTAAAATATTGACTGGTGCTACATTGTTAACACACATTACCAGTTTGGCTGATGCTCCATTTTTACCTAATGAGGCATTAACCTCGAGGGTTAAAAAAGCAGGTGCGTTATTGGCAAGTGAACCTATAGTATTCCAATTAGATCGTTTAAAACGTGCATCTTATATCATGCTTGATGATGCCTTAACTCAAGGAAATGCATCGAAT
>JAKIUH010000201.1 GCA_021647685.1 Bacteroidales bacterium | reverse complement strand
AACCGTTTTTATAAATACTTTCAGATTTATATAAAACATAAATTAATTCGGATAAATCTATTTTTTGTTTTTTCCATTCGATATTATTGAACTTGGATAGGTTATATTCGTTATTATTTGTGTAGTTTTCGATAATCATTAAAATTCGTTTACTTTCTAAATAAATTTGATTATACCAATTATATCTTATTGCTATATCTTTATGTGTTTCATTTATCTCATTTTCTCTTTTTTCGTATATTTCAATATTTCTTTTTAATTCAAAAATTAATTCATTTAATATTAATGATAGTTTTTCTTTATCAAAAACTTGCAGATACTTAATAATTTCATTTTCCATTAATTTAACTAAATTCTCATGTACTAAATTCATTAAAAAAAGTTTATTTTCTTCAGGATATAGCTCATTACCTATTTGCATATGTTCCCAATTACGATTTAGAACTCTGTATTTAGCTATTAAACTATTTACGTGTTTAAGGTCTATATTTTCAAATGGTTGCATGATTTATTATTTTGGTTTTAGATTAAACAACTTGTTTTTTAATACTTTTTGCCTTAACTTTGTATTGGAAATGTTAGGGAGTCGTTTCGGACGTTCAGAACTTGGGATTTGAGTTTTACTCATTTTGCATAAGTTCGCCACTAACATTTTTATAAAAAGGGGTGTTGTTTTTACAATATCCCTTTTTATTGTCTTTTATACATGGTTTTACCCATTATTTCTTTTTTTCCTTTTCTAATTTCAACAATATAAAAATATAATTCATCTAATTGTTTTTCAATTTTTAAGTGGATATTTGAGTTTTTACCCTTTGATAAAGTAATTTTGTCAGGATTAACAATAATATCCGGTATTTTTTCAAAGTCTGTATTATTTATGGCTATTTGTCCTCTTTTTTGTTCCTGTATAATGTTTCCATGTTCTTTTAAGGTATGATACAAAAAAAAGTTTTCAATTACCCATTGATAGCCCTTTGCATCAATCCCGGTTAATTCAAATATCTCTTTTGCCTGTTTGTCTGTAACTTTATTTAATTTATATTTTTTTTGTTTATTTGTTCTTTCCTGTAAAGATTTTTCAACAAATTCTTTAATGTTTTCTTTATCATCTTGTTTCGTTTTATCCTGAAAAATAATCGAACTTACTAAAATTAATATTGCAAAAATTAATATTGGGACATTAAACTTATTTTTTTGACCATGCCCTCTTATTTTTCTTAATTGCGGATATGTTTTAATATTTCGTAATTTTCGAGCTGCCCCCATTATTTTGCAATTTTTAAAGGTTTATTAAAAAATTTACTGTTCATTAGAGAGTTTGCATTTTCCTCTGATGTTATTCTAATATATTTCATAAATGCCTTTTCGGTTTTATGTCCTGTAATTTTCATTATTTCAATAGGTTTTATATCTGCTAAAAACATATTTGTTGCACCGGAACGGCGGGCGGTGTGTGTTGATATTAATTCGTATTTTTTAAACTTTTTATCAATTCTTAAATTGCCTTTTTGCTCTGATTTAATTACTATATCATCGATTTTAGCAAGTCTTCCTACTTCTTTAATGTATTCATTCATTTTTTGGTTTGATATTGCCTTAGGTGGCTTATTATCATATTTCTTTAATATTTCTTTAACTCTGTAATGCAAGGGTATTATAACTGTTTCGCCTGTTTTTTTGGTTTTAATTTTTATTTGTTGTCCATTTTTAATAATGTTTTCAGTTTGAATTTGGCTAAAATCTGAAAATCTAAGGGCTGTATAGCAACCGATTAAAAATAAATCTCTTACTTTTTCAAGTTTTTTATTGTTCGATAAATCTAATTGATACATTCTATCCAATTCCTCACTTGTTAAATAAATCTTTTCAGTTTGTTCCGATATTACTTTGAATTTTTTACTTTTAAATGCAAAATTTGTATTTATTTCCCTTTCGGTAGCCTCATTTAAAAATGTCTTTAATGTTTTTATTATTTTACCTACTGTGTTAATTGATAGATTTTTTTCTGATTTCAAATAACTTGTAAAATCATTGTAAAAATCTAAATTAATATCTTTAAAATCAAGTTTACCGGAATATTCTTTTAAATGTCTTAATGTATTCCTGTATTGTTTAATCGTCAATTCTTTTTTTTGAGCCTTACTTTCATTTATGTAATACTCAATAAAATTAAATAGACTTTTATTTTCAATGTTCTTATTTTTTCTAAAAACTTTATCCAATTCTTTTTTTAGTTCCTTTGGAGTTGGCTGTCTGTTATCATTATCATTTAAAAAAGTTCTAAAAATATTACTTGTTTGCTCTTTTATCTTGTCTAATCGATAATTAAATTCAGGGTATTCAGGGTATTTTTTAGTTTGTTTTACTCTTTGTTTGTCAAAATTCCAATATGCCGGTAAAATCTTTTCAAAAGTAGGATAAACTAATTTTTGATTATTCCAACGTATAACAATATAAATTGGTGTGGGTGTATCACTGTCTTTTTTCCTTAAATTGAAGTTATACTTTGCCATGATGTTATATTTTGATTTGAACAAGACAAAGGTAATAAAAATAAATTTGGTTGTCGGTTTGGTTGTCGGTTTTTGTTAATTTTACTTAATTATTCTTTACTTAATTTAATTCCTTGTTTTCTGAAAACCTTAATAATACTACGTTATAGAGTTCTGTTTAATTAGGTGACAAAAGATAGGTTATTGTCCTGGCGGGACAACACCAGTACAATAAAGCCCTTGTTAATCATCAGATTAGCAAGGGTTTGTTTTTTTATTTGCTTTGGCTTAACTTTGCACTTAAAATGTCGGGGACTCGTTTTGGCCGTTCAGAACTTGGGATTTGAGTTTTACTCACTTTGCATAAGTACGCCGCCGGCATTTTTAAATAAAAAGCCTTTCTTTTTTTTGGTACAATCATTGTGCGATAAGTTTTGTCTTAATAAAAACTGCATTATGTTACCAAAAAATCTATTATTTCTGCTTTTATTTACTTTATTTACTTCGATTGTTTTTTCACAAACGTATAGCTTAGCTGCATTTCATGATTATCAAAAACACTTTATAATTTTTGATGGAGGAAAAACCCATGATGTGGAGAATTTGCCCGTTCAGTCCTATCAAGTGGGGGGGAATTGTTTAGCTTATATTGATAATGCGGGTAAATTTAAGGTATATCATCGAGGTGAAATTATACTACTTTCCGATATTTTGGTTGATAAATATATTGCTACGCGTTATTTGGTGGTTTACGAAATGTTTGGGCAATTATATGTTTTTGATAATGGAAAACGCCAAATGCTGACAAGCAATGTGCTTAGTTATGCAGTTGGCGATAGTATTGTTGCTTTTTTTAATCGAAATACCAATTCCTCGCATGCCTATTATGGCGGTCGTATTTATGATTTAGAAAATGCTTTAACAGGTCGTCCGATACAAGACTTTAAAGCGGGAGATAATATTTTTGCTTATTTTAACGACAATACTAAATATTTTAAAATATTTTATCGCGGTAGGCTTGAAGAAATTACCCAAACCAATGATTTAATTGATTTTAAAACCGGTTTAAATATTGTTGCTTATGTTGATAAATCTACCAATACCTTTCATGCCTATTATAAAGGAGATATTATTGATTTGGATGATTTTGAGCCCAAGTCATATAAAGTAGGCGATAATATGGTCGCTTATATCAGTTCCTTAGATGAGTTTTTAGTATTTGCCAACGGTGAAATTCAAAATATTTCGGATTTTGAACCTAATGCGTATTACGTAACCGACAGTTTGATTGCTTACGATGAGCAAGGTTATTTTAAAGTGTATTACAATGGTCAAATTTACGAACTGGAGAACTATGTCCCTGAGCATTTTCAAATTCAACAATCCACTATTGTCTATATTGATTTAAACGGTTGGTTAAAATCGTTTTCTGCTGGTAAACAATATATTGTTACGCGGGATTTAATTAAAATTTTCCAACTAACTTATAATACCATTTTAATTAATACTACGGTAAATACCATTAAAATTTATTATGACGGTAAATTGTACGATACGAATTAAATATTTTTTATCTAATTACAGAATAAATTCACAGCAGTAAAATTAATACCTTTTATTAATCAGATAGTAAAAAAATAATTTTCCGGCTAAAATAATATGGCTTAATACCGTAGGTATTAAACCATAATTTTTTTTCATAATTTGAAAACGCTCTTTCAGTCCTGCTTTTAAATTCTTTTTTGTGGTACCGCCTTCCATAAATTTTGATAAAATAATGCCTGTGTTTTCAATGCTTCGGGCTTTTTTTAAGGCATTTATTACCCAATCAAAATCAGCCGAAAAACGGTAGTGCAGGTCGTATAAGCTAACTATTTCTTTTTTTACAATAATGGATTGATGGCTTACTTTCATTCCCCATAGGAACGTCTTCCATGATAGTTTTGATGGGGCAGAATGCCGGCGCATACCTATTGTATTTCCTTTGTTGTCAGTTATTTCCGTTTCGCCGTAATAGATATCGGCAAAGGAATTTTTATTGCGAAAAATTGTATTTAAAACATTTAAATCATAAATTTCATCACCGGAATTGATGAACCACAAATAATCACCGCTTGCCGCTTTTATACCTTTGTTCATTGCATCGTAAATTCCCCTGTCCGGTTTGCTGATAAAAAAATCAATAAAATCTTTATACTTTGCAATTATTTCCAATGTCCCGTCAGTACTGCCTCCGTCTATAATCAAGTATTCAATATTCGGGTAGGATTGATTAATTATTGAAAGAATGGTTCTTTCAATAAAATCCGCGCTGTTATATACAACCGTGATTACCGAGATTATTGGTAGGTGCTTTGTTTTATACATTTAACTTTTAGAAGTCAAAGGGTTTATTATGTTTAAATCCATTTTATTTGCAATAGAACATAGTTTCCCGTCTGCAGAGACAAAATAGCTTTCTTTATTGTACAATAAAACAAAACCGGCTAACTGTAAAGCATCTAATGTACGCAAACCATAGGAGTGAAATTTTGAAAATAATTGTTCTGCTTCGCTAATAAGCAGAGAAGACAAAGGTGTTATATTTATTGTGTTTAGAAAATTTTCAAAATGCTTAAATGCAATTGATAGGTTTTCTTTAGAAATTTGTTTATTGTTAAAACGGCAATATAAAGCGCTCTTAAACTCAATTTTTGTTAATTCAGACACCCATATTTGTTGGTTTTTCTCCAATAGTTCTACTACTTTTTCACTACCCTTTTCTTTGTGGAATGCTTTAATTAATGCTGATGTATCAAAATACAGTATCATAGTCGCTCTTCCCTTTCAATATTTATTATATCATTTGATAAATCGTCTTTAATGTCTTGTAAAGCTTTTTGTACAACATTAAAAGAATAACTGTCTGATTGACTTTCTTTTATCTTTTCTGTCTTCTTAATTAATTTAATTAGTTCATATACCATTACTAGCTCGTTTGGCTTGAGTTCTGCGAGTTGAGTATTTATCAATTCAAGTATATGAAGAAAATTGGAGCGATCTTTTGATATATTGTTAACGCTATCCATATATATGAAAAATTGGTTTAATACAAATATAAACATTTTTAACAAAGTTCTACGCAAAAAGAACGAAACTAGGTATGTCTTGTCCTAAAACATGCTTGACATGACAATAGTTTTACAAAACAAAACCAAGCTTTACTTGTGTATGTGATAATTTCTAAATTTATTTCCAATCCAGTAACCTTTGTTCTCCTTCCAATTTACGAATTTCGGTAATATCTTGGCTAACTTCTAATGTTCCTTTATAATTGCCTTTTTCATCGCGTAAAGCAAAATAACGGATTAAAATAAATTTACCGCGCATCTGTATCCAAAAATTAGCCTCGTCTTTTTCTCCGCTTTTAAAACTGTTTACAATTTTATCCACTACGTGGATACTTTCCGGCGGATGACAGTTTTGAACCGTGCGTCCGATAATGGCTTTTGAGCGGGTAAAGAAACGGTCTTTGGGACTTGAAAAATACCGTACCACATCATTTTCATCTACGTAAGTAATGTCTAAGGGCAAAGTGTTCAGCATAATTTTTAGTTGTTCAGGCAACAAGTAACCGGTTTCCAAATCTACGATATCGCCTGATTTTAAATTGCCTGTAGCTTTATCGTGTTTGTTTTGCATTTTAGCAAGTTCTTCAAAAGCATCCATATCGGCTTGGTTGGACTGTACATCATATACATAACCCAACTCCTCAGCCTCTTTGTTCATTTGTACAAAATCTTTTGCAGCAATACGTTCCAGCGCCACCGGAAACAAGATGGCTTCTTCTCTGAAAATTATGGGTACAATTAAAAAGAATAATGCGGCTACTTCTTTATTAAGTTCTTTTAAATCCGGTGTTTCTTTTTGGAGTATCGTGTCAAATTCTTTTAATTTTTTACGTATATCATCATGAAACGACCACATAATTTGCAAACAGCGATAATCCTCAAAAGCTTTTTCGATATAAGGAAATAGAATATTTTCTTTTTTGTCGTAATGCAGTATAAACTCATTTAATTTGAGTAAATTTTCACGCATTTTTTTATAATCATCAAAGTAATTTTCCTCTAATTTTGCCTTTTTATTGATTAATTTTAATGAAATCTTAATTTCATTTAAAAATTTTTCCACGGCACGGTTTTCTTGAATCAGATAATACCAAAAAGGTCCTTCTCTTGGCTTTTTCCAAGGATATTGTACAATGGGTTTGTAAAACACATTCAAAATTTTGCCGATGTTTTTTTTCAGTACTTCGGTTGAAATACCAGTACGAATCAACTTATCTACTACTTCAATAACATCATGCGGTGTGAGTTGGTCAATGGAAAATTGATGCTTCTCGATTAATTTTTTTCCGTTTTCCCGATTAATAATTCCTATACAAAACGCAAAAAGGTTTTCTACACGCTTTTCTTTATTATTAATAAATTCTGACATTTTTTCTTGATATTTTTAGATAGAAAAAGCAAAATTATAAAGAAATATTAACTAAAACGATAATTACAATTTCAAAATTGGAAAAAGCAAAACATTCAAGTATATTTGTTTTTAAAACTGAGTTGTTTTATATAAATAAATTAAAAAAAGATTTTTTGAATGGAAGAAAATATTTTTGAAAACCGTATAGATTTAAACGATTTAGCACAAAGTGTTGAAGATTTAAAAAAAGAGATTAGCAAAATAATTGTCGGACAAGAAAAAATGATAGAGCTGCAAATTGTAGCACTTTTGGCAGACGGTCATGTCTTACTCGAAGGAGTTCCCGGAATTGCAAAAACATTAGCTGCTAAATTATTGGCAAAAACTATTGATACCGGTTATTCTCGTATACAATTTACTCCCGATTTAATGCCATCGGATATACTGGGAACTTCGGTTTTTAATGTAAAAGTTTCTGAGTTTGAATTTCATAAAGGACCTGTTTTTTCAAATATTATATTAATCGATGAAATTCATCGTGCACCGGCTAAAACCCAATCGGCGCTATTTGAGCAAATGGAAGAAAGGCAAGTTACCCTTGAAGGAAATCGCTATGAAATGCAAGAGCCTTTTATTGTGCTTGCTACGCAAAACCCTATTGAGCAGGAGGGAACTTATCAATTACCCGAAGCACAACTAGACCGTTTTTTGTTTAAAATAAATATCGGATACCCTTCAAAAGAAGAAGAAGTTGCTATTTTAAACCGCCATCATCAAAACAGTCGCTTAACAAGCCTTGATGAGGTTAAAAAAATATTAACACCCAAACAAATAAAAGAATTTCGCGAACAGGTAAGTAAAATTCATATTGAACCAAACT
>JAKIUH010000200.1 GCA_021647685.1 Bacteroidales bacterium | reverse complement strand
CACGTTAATAAAAATCCAATAAACCAATACACAAAATAGCTTTGAATTTTTTCATTCAAGCTTTTGTTATTTTTAAAGATTTGTTACTTTTACTATTTGTATAAAAAAAATCAAACTTAAAAATGGAGAATGATAAAAAGATTGCGGTAATTGGTGGTGGCAGTTGGGCTACTGCAATTATAAAAATGCTTTTTGAAAACGTAAATTCCGATAATAAAATAAACTGGTATATAAGAGACAAAGAAGTAATTGATTCAATAAAAGAAACACAACGAAACCCTAAATATTTAAGCAGTGTAGAAATTGATTTGGATAAAGTTAATTTTTATGTAGATTTAAATCAAATAATTAACGATTCGGATTACTTGATATTTGTTATTCCTTCAGCATTTTTAAATGAGGCAATGAGCCAAGTAAGAGCAGATATGAGCAATAAAGTGGTGGTTTCTGCCATTAAAGGAATTGTTCCTGATGAAAATCAAATAATTGGCGAGTATTTTCACAACAATTTTCATGTACCACTTAATTCTATTGTTATTATTGCAGGACCGTGCCATGCCGAAGAAGTTGCACTGGAACGTTTATCTTATCTGACCATTGCTTCGCAAGATTTGCTCAAAGCAGAATTTATTGCCAATAAATTAGAAACACGTTTTATTAAAACAACTATTTCCGATGATATTTACGGTACGGAATATTCTTCGGTTTTAGAAAATGTATTTGCAATGGCTGCCGGTATTTGTCATGGCTTAGGATACGGTGATAATTTTCAGGCAGTACTTATTTCCAATGCCATTCAAGAAATCAAGCGTTTTGTTGATACAGTACACCCGATTAGTAGAGATATTAAAGACTCTGCCTATCTTGGAGATTTATTGGTTACAGCTTATTCAAAATTCAGCCGTAACCGTACCTTTGGAATGATGATAGGTAAAGGTTATTCGGTTAAAAGTGCCCAATTAGAAATGAATATGGTTGCCGAAGGTTATTATGCGGTAAATTGCATTCATCAAATCAATAAAAAATACAATATTTATATGCCCATTACCGATGCAGTTTATAACATAATTTACAACAACAAACCGGCTGCTTTTGAAATTAAATTATTGACGGATAAGCTGAGATAGCATTTTACATCCACTCTGTCCGTTCTTTTTTTTCTCTTTCGTGGTATTTTTGGGATAATAGTGCCAATAAACTACTGAATGTTTCCATAGCAGCCATGGTTTCTTGGGTAATTTCTTGTTTACGTAAACGCAAAAGGATGAGTGTATAAAGTCCATGAAACATGACTTCCGTTTCGGAGGGATTTTGTACTTGCATTTTTGCAGCTAATTCGGCAATATTGGGTACAGCTTTGTGGTATTTTGTCTGATAATCAATTTCTGCCGGATTATTTAACAGACTTTTATGCAAATCATCTAAATCTTTTACAATATTTTTCACTATTTGCAGATGTCCTTTTTCTTTGATTTGCTCCAAGTCCATCATCTGAATTAAATTGCCGTACCATTCCCTGATTTCCTTCTTCTTTTGTTTGTCCTGAGTAAAAGAACCAAAAACATTTTGTTCTAATTTATCCAAATCAAAATTAAAAGCACGAATTAAATCCTCAATTTGATACATATACAATATGTATTCGGCAATATTTTCTTTCTTTTTTTTGTTGGCAATAATCATTTTATAAAAATATGAAATTTATAATTTGACACTCTGATAAACTTCAAATCGTCCGGCACGCCTTTGAACGTTTAATCTTTAATAAAATCAAATTAGCTATACAAACGGTCAATGTCTCTACGGTCTTTTTTGGTAGGACGTCCGGTACCTCTGTCGCGCTTAAAATAGGGCATATTTTTTTCCACTTCCAACTTAAACAGTTCTTCTTTCGGGGTAATATTTTCCAAATAATTTTCCACCAGTTTTGCCCCTACCCTATTCGTAAGCAACTCTTTAACACGGTATTTATAATTTACGGGACTTTTTCTCAATACAAATACATCGGCAACTTTAATTTCACGAGAAGGTTTTACAGCCCGTTCGTTAATTAAAACCCTGCCTTTTTTACAGGCATCAGCAGCTTGACTGCGTGTTTTAAAAAGTCGTACTGCCCAAAGAAATTTATCAATACGTACCGAACTGTTTTCCATAATTTTACTTTTAGTGGTTTATTAGTTGAGTAGTTTATTGAGTTATACTTTCAACAATTTAACAATAATCAATGAAAAACAAAACCCAGAACCAAGTCCCCGTTTAACAAAATAACAATTTAACAGTTTAACAATCTAATAATTAAATCAGCTACTTCCCGTTAAAAAAATTCATGGTACGGTCAATTCCTATTGAAATAAAACTTTTCACTGCTTCCGACATTTTTTCTAAACGTTCGGGTAGTTTTTCTTTTTCTTCTTTTGTCCATTTTCCGAGAACATAATCTACTTGCTTACCCTTTGAAAATTCTGCACCGATACCAAAACGCATCCGGTTAAAATTATTATGTCCCAGCACGCGGATTATATCCGTTAAACCATTGTGTCCTGCATCACTACCTTTTTTCTTAATACGAATTGTACCAAAGGGAAGTGCTAAATCATCAACCACAATCAACATATTTTGAATGGGAATTTTTTCTTTTTGTAACCAATAATTTACGGCTTTTCCACTAAGATTCATATAAGTTGTAGGTTTACAAAAAATAATTTTACGCCCTCGAAATTTCCATTCGGCAATATAAGCTAATTTTTTTTGTTCAAAGCTGAAATTATTTTTTTCAGCCATATAATCAGCTAATTTAAAGCCTATATTATGCCTTGTTTCGGCATATTCGTCGCCAATATTTCCTAAACCTACAATTAAATATTTCACTTCTGTATTTTTCTTTTCCTCATTATTAAAAGAAAAAGCGCTTTTTAAAATTTTAAAAAATTTCAAAAAACGCTTCATAATTATATTAATTAAGCTATGAAAACAAATCTTATTCTGCAGCTGCTTCTTCTGTAGCTTCGCCTTCTGTAGCGGCAGCAACCATAGCACCTTTGGCAGCTCTTGTAAGCTTAACGGTAGCAATAACCGTATTTGCCGAATTAAGCATTTCCAAATTATCAAAACTTACTTCACTAACTTTAATATTTTTACCCAAACCTACATTTTCTACATTAATTTTTAAAGTGTCGGGCAAGTCTTTATATAAAGCTCTTACTTTTAATTTACGATTCAGAATTTGCAATTTACCACCGGCTTTAACACCCTCTGCAAGCCCTTGTAATTCAACGGGTATTGCAATAGTAACTTTTTTATCTTCAAAGATTTCGTAAAAATCAATATGTATTACTCTATCGCTAACAGGGTGAAATTGGATGTCTTGAACGATTGCTTTATGCTTTTTACCTTCTAAATCCAAATCTACCAAATAAACATTAGGCGTAAAAACCAATTTTTTAAGGTCTTTTTCCAATACTGCAAAATGAATATTTTTTTCACCACCATACATTACACAAGGAACTTTTTCTTCTTTCCTGAGTTTTTTACTGTCCTGCTTTCCTGTGGATTTTCTTAATTCTCCTTTAATCTCTATAGATTTCATTTTTTTAAAATTTATGTGCTACTTAAGTTGATTAAACTTCCATCACACGTTATCACTGTTTTTTAAAATGGCTGCAAAAATAGAAAATTTAATCAATAAAAACAAACACTTTATATAATAAAATTTGAGCTTATTGATTGATAATTATATACCTTTTTAATTACATCAGCAAATAAATCTGCGGTACTTAATACTTTAATTTTTTCACTTTCTCCTTTTAATGGAATTGTATCTGTTACAATAACTTCTTGCAATGCCGAATTATTTATACGTTCGTAAGCCGGACCGGACAAAACTGCATGTGTGGCAATGGCTCTCACACTAAGAGCACCTTTTTGCATCATAATATCAGCAGCTTTTGTAATAGTGCCTGCTGTATCAATCATATCGTCTAAAATAATAACATTTTTACCTTCTACTTCTCCAATGATGGTCATTTCACCCACAACATTGGCTTTATCGCGCGATTTATGCGAAACCACCATACCTGTTTTTAAGAATTTGGCATAAGCATTTGCTCTTTTTGCTCCACCCATGTCGGGCGATGCAATGACCAAATTTTCCAAATTCAGACTATTTATATAAGGTACAAAAATTGCTGATGAATACAAATGATCTACCGGAATATCAAAAAATCCTTGAATTTGATCGGCGTGTAAATCCATTGTAATTACCCTGTCCACACCTGCAGCACCTAATAAGTTTGCAACCATTTTTGCACCAATTGAAACTCTGGGTTTATCTTTTCTGTCTTGACGAGCAAAACCAAAATACGGAATAACCGCAATTACTTTATAGGCAGATGCTCTGTGTGCCGCATCAATCATTAAAAGCAATTCAAAAATATTTTCGGTAGGCATAAAAGTTGACTGAACAATAAAAACATAGCGTCCGCGTACAGTTTCGTCAAAACAGGGCTGAAATTCACCATCGCTAAATCGCAAAATGGAGGTTTTTCCTAAGGGAATACCATAACTAGTAGCAATTTTATCGGCTAAATACCTGGAACTTGAACCTGAAAAAATTTTAATAGGTGCTTGCATCTTTTATCTGAGTTTTTAAAATTAGTAATTTCGGGCGCAAAAGTATAAAAAATTAATAGATTCTGGCTTTTATTTTTTGGGCTGCCGGCGAATTGTTCAGTTCTTCAATATAATTAAGAATTTCTTCCCTGCCTTTACGTTTTGTTGCACTACTTATAAAATACAAAGGCATGCTTTCCCATTCTTGAAGCATTCTTTTTTTATAATCATGAACATTTTTATCTAATTGTACTTTAGAAATTTTATCCGATTTTGTAAAAATAATTACAAAAGGTAATGATTTTAATGCCATTTGCATCATAAACTCCAAATCAATTTTTTGGGGCTTTAAACGAACGTCTATCAAAATAAAAGTGCAAATCAGATTATCTCGCTTTACCAAGTAATCTTTCACAAAACCTTTCCATACTTTTCTATCGGTTTTTGATGCCTGAGCATAACCGTATCCGGGTAAATCTACAAGATACCATTCCTCATTGATTATAAAATGGTTTATTAATCGGGTTTTCCCGGGGCGACCGGAAATTTTCGCCAAACTTTTTCGTCCGGTGAGCATATTTATAAGTGAAGATTTGCCAACATTAGACCTGCCAATAAATGCGTACTCAGGCATATCGGGTTTCGGACATTTTTTTATGTCCGTGTTGCTCATGACAAAGCGCGATGATTTAATAATCATTTTTTTGTATTAATTTGAATACAAAATTAGTGAATGCCTTGATGAAATGCAAAGAATTATAATCTAACTTGCGGTTTATTCTACAAATACGACTTCCATATCTTTGGTTTTAAAATTTATTTTTACTTTATCAAAACCCAATAAATGGAAAAAGTTTTCTAATGTTGTTACTGCCGAGCTTTGGGCATTTTTGATAATTCCTTTTTCAAGCGCATTTGCTTTTAAACGTTCTTTGCAAATATGTTTTACTGCAGCTATTTCGTCATCGGTAAAATTGTCCTTTGCCAACATACTGCCTGTTTTTGCAATAAAAAGCTCAAAACCTTTAATCTTTTTCTTATCGGTATAAATAAACCAAGGGTTTATATCGGCATCAATAATTTCCGGTTCGGGAATTAACAAATGAATATATAAAGAGTCTTCATCATCGATAAAAATTTCTTTCTCTGTAAGATTTTTCAAGTTTACTCCGGCTTTCACCCAACCTCTGCCAATATACACCAAATTTCGCTTTTTCCGTTCTTTGCGAAATGATTCTTTTAAATCAATAAAATCTTTTTCGGTATTGTTGTATTTTTCTTTACGCGATTTATAATTTTCCTTTTCTCTGAGTACTTTATCACGTAAATCTTTTAAACGTTTTTCCAACTTTTTACGTTCCTGATTTGATTGTGCAGCCACAATATCTTTACGGAGTTTTATTTCTAACTGACGATAAGATTCTAATTTTTGAAAATAATCATTCAGGTACAATTCATAATTCTCTTTTTCTTTTTCAAAGAAAAGCTCTTTCGCCCTGTAATCTTGTGCTTGTGCCACATATTCTCTCAGTCCGGGATATTTTTTGTAATATTTAGCAGGATTTAAGTAAATAGAATCTTTTTCTGTTTCTATCAGATTTTCATAAAACTCATTTAAGTCGGCATACACTTCGCCATAAAATTCCGCAGTAATAAGTTCGCCTATTTCCTTTATTTCTTTAACAACCACAGGAGTTTCGTCAATCAACAATTGTTTCTTTTTAAAAATATTCAAACTGCGTGGAATAATGTTCATTCCGGCTATTACAACATAAACAATAATCAGTAAAAAAATAAACCAATATTTTTTTATAAAATTAAAAATGGCAACAAATATCATGATGTTTAGCTTTTTTTACGGTTTAGAAATTCTTGTAGTTCTTTTAATAAATTTTCATCCTGCGTATTTAACTTTTCCGATTTTTTAAAACTTATATAAATTTCATCAAAACCGGAAAGTCTTAGAATGGTAGTAAGCAACAGGCGTGTGTTTTTTTGTGCGGTTTTTACAATTCCTAAATCAGCAATACTTTGGCGAATATCCGCTTCTCCCTGCCGGTATAAATCATCTTTGGTAGCCACATTAATTGAATTCCATTTAAAAATGGCTGCCTGATCGGTATATTTTTCAATTACTTTAAAACCTTCGGCAGGATAAGAAAAGTTAATAATTTCAATAGGTGGCAATACGATACTTATGCGTGTTCCGTCAATTTTAATATCATCTTCTTGGAGTTTATCCAAATCAATACCTGCTTTAATAGTTGCTTCTGTTTCAGCAAAAAAATAGGCATCTTTTGCCAGCCAGTTTTGATCGCGCGTGGTAATAACTTTAGTTACTACATATTCAACGGTTGCAAGCTTTGCCGAATTTTTCAGTTTACTGATTACAAGTGCTCTATCGGGGTTTCTATTGCACGATGTGCTGAAAAACAAGAGGGAAATCAAAATAAAAACACCAATTCTTTCAATAATAAGCTTCATAATTATCTGCTTAAAGTAATGTTTATTTAGAAATAATTAAACAAATATAGTAAAAATGTACTATTCATACATAATTATCCTAATAAAAATTAATTATTGTCAATTATTTTGTAATTTAGTTCGTAAATTTTTAGATGATGAGTAATGACAAACTAATATTAATTATTGCGGCAAGTTTGGTTGCCGGACATATTTTACTGGGTATTATATGGTTAATTGTAAAAATAATGAAAGCAGGAAAAAAGAAAAATGAAAAAAAGAACAATATTGAAAATTAGTAGCCTTGTTCTGCTGATTTTTTTAAGTAGTTTTTTAAACTATTTTTATCCGAAAAAACTTGATGCTGATATAAAAATTACAAAAATTATCGTTCTGAAAAGCAAACGTGAGCTGCAAATATTTCATAATAATGATTTAGTTAAAACCTATAAAATTTCTTTGGGTAGACAACCCATAGGTGCAAAACATTTTCAAGGAGATAATAAAACACCGGAAGGAAATTATTTTATCAATGACAAAAATCCAAACAGCGGCTATCATCTTAATTTAGGCATTTCTTATCCGGCAAAAAAAGATATTAGCTATGCAAAACGTTTTGGAAAATCGCCCGGAGGAGCTATAAAAATACACGGACTGAAAAATGGCTTTGGCTTTATTGGCAAATTACATCGTTTGCTTGACTGGACACATGGTTGTATAGCAATGACAAATCATGAAATAGAAGAACTTTACAAAAGTGTTAAAATTGGAACACCTATTGAAATACGACCCTGAACTTTACACTTCTAAAACAGATATT
>JAKIUH010000199.1 GCA_021647685.1 Bacteroidales bacterium | reverse complement strand
TTACCCTCGCTGTTAGGAATAACAACAGGCTCACTACCTTCCATTACGGCAACACATGAGTTTGTAGTACCTAAGTCTATACCAATAATTTTTCCCATTTGTCTAATATTTATTTTCTCATTTTATTTCGTTAATTAATATTTTAAATTTTCGCTCTGTCTTGTTCAATCATTATGCCAAGCAAAATTTAAGTTTTTTTTATGCAATTTTGGCTTGCAATTATCATTTTCATCTTATTTATGTCATACTTATATGACAAAAAGGCAGTAAAACAAGATTTTTGATATTTCCGATACATCTTTTGTGTTTTATAAATAATAGAATTACTTTTGTTATAGGATTAGCAATTGGAAATGAAACTTTTCAAATCGTCCGTTGGATATTTGAATGTGTATAGTGCATGATTTAAGATTTGGGATACCGGTTTTTAGATTCATATAGGTAATATTTTCATTTATCAGCAAATAAAATTTAACATCATAAAAAACACAATAAAATGTCAGTACATAAAAACATTAGAAAAGTAACCACACACGTACTTTTTGAAATGAAATTACGTGGAGAAAAAATATCCATGCTTACGGCTTATGATTATTCAATGGCAAAAATCATTGATCAAGCCGGAATTGATGTAATTTTAGTAGGCGATTCCGCTTCGAATGTAATGGCGGGTCATGAAACTACGATACCAATCACCTTAGAAGAAATGATTTATCATGCTTCATCGGTTGTTCGTGCAGTTGATCGCGCATTAGTGGTGGTTGATTTACCTTTTGGTTCCTATCAAGGAAACTCAAAATTGGCTCTTTCGGCAGCCATACGTATTATGAAAGAAACCGGAGCACATGCTGTTAAATTGGAAGGTGGTGCAGAAATCAAAGAATCGGTTGAGCGTATTCTTAGCGCAGGTATTCCGGTATTAGGACATTTGGGACTTACTCCGCAGTCTATTCATAAATTTGGTACTTATGTAGTTAGAGCCAAAGACGAAGAAGAAGCTCAGAAGCTTATTGAAGATGCTCATCTACTGGAAGATGTAGGTTGCTTTGGTTTGGTTTTGGAAAAGATTCCTGCAAAACTTGCAGGTACAGTAGCTAAAGAATTAAAAATACCAATCATTGGTATCGGGGCAGGACATAATGTAGATGGACAAGTTTTGGTAATTCATGATATGTTAGGAATTACACAAGAATTTTCTCCTCGATTTTTACGCAGATATCATAACCTTTCGGAAGAAATAAAAGGTGCGGTAATAAATTACATCAAAGATGTAAAAGATGTGAGTTTCCCCAATGAACATGAACAGTATTAAATTGAATAAGCTGTGATTATAAAAATTCAATATTGTAAGTGGTCATTAGCGAACATTTTTATTTCAAATCAATGAAAAAAATACAATTTTTATTTTTAAGTTTTATAGTGCTTTTCACATCATGCAATAGGGATAGCGAAGGTTATTATACGGCTGAAAGCGGATTAAAATATCAGTATTTAAAAGAAAACGCGAAAGGTAAAAAAGCCAAAACAGGTGATTATGTAAAAATAAAAATGGCTTATGCCAATAGTTCTGACTCGGTATTGTTTAACACGAAAGAACTTGGCGGCTCCATAAAAATGCAAATTCACAAACCGGCACACAAAGCATCTTTTAATGAGGCTTTACTTATGCTAAAAACAGGCGAAAGAGCCTTATTTAAAATCCGTGCCGATTCGTTTTATTTAAGAACCCGAAAAGAAAAAATACCTGCTTTTATAAAAAATAATGAATATTTGACTTTTGATATAGAATTATTAAAGATATTGAGCAAAAAAGAGATATTAAAAGAACAAAAACTTTTGGAAGAACAAAGGAAAAAAGATGAGGAAAATCTACTGAACTACTATCTTAACGAAAATAATATTAAACAAGAACCTTCTATTTCCGGATTGTATTATATTGAAACAAAAGCCGGAACCGGTAAAAAAGCAATGCCGGGCAATGTATTAACCGTTCATTATACCGGAAAATTTTTAAGTGGTGAAATTTTTGATTCATCTTATAAAAGGAATCAACCCTTTCGTTTTCAATTAGGTGCAGGAAATGTAATTCCCGGCTGGGAAGAGGGTTTTTCTAAAATGTGTGAAGGCGGAAAAGCTACTTTTATCATTCCTTCGTATTTAGCTTACGGTAAAAAAGGCTATGGTAAAATAATACCACCTTATACCACATTAATTTTTGAAGTAGCGCTTTTAAAGGTAAATTAGAAAAAAATTTTTAATTTAGCAGCCAAATAACTTAAAAATAAATTTTATGAAGATTACAAAACTGTTAATATTTACACTAGTTGTTTTAGCAATTAGTTTTTCTGCATGCGAAGAAGACAACACCTATTGGGATGATTTAATACAAGCTGAAATTGATGCACGCGAAGCCTACATAAAAGATTATGAAGAAAAAAATGATACCACACTCACACCAACAGCAAGCGGTTTATACTACATTGAAACAGAAACCGGCACTGGAGTACAAGCAGAAGCAGGTAAAACAGTGGTTGTAAACTATGAAGGGCAATTATTAGACGGTACTGTTTTTGATTCATCATGGGATCGAGGCTCTCCTTTTGAATTTACATTGGGTCAAGGTGATGTGATTGCAGGCTGGGACGAAGGAATTGCTTACATGAAAGAAGGTGGAAGAGCCATGTTAATTATTCCATCGGAATTAGCTTATGGAGCAGGAGGATCGGGAAGTATCCCCCCCTACTCTACACTGGTATTTTATGTACAACTAATTGATGTTAAATAAAACAAGAGCCTGAAAATTTCAGGCTTTTTTATTTTTCAAAATGTAAATCTTCTTTTAATTGATTAATCCGAGCCAAGGCTTTCTCTGCTTTTTTTTGCCAATAATCCGCCTCATAAGCTTTGATTTGCTCATAATATTTGGTGTAAAATTTTATAGCATTTCTTTTATCATCTAAACTTTTATCATAAATTTCAGCAATTTCAAGAAGATATTCTGTCAAAGGATAAACTTGCGACCGGTATTTTTGCCATTTTTTAATTGCTGTAATTTCATTATGATATTGTCCCAATCCATGATAAGTTTCAGCCATACCCCGATAAACAGCTGCCATAGTCATTGGAGCAGGCAGCAATAAATCAAGAGCATATTCATAAAACAAAAGCGATTTTTGATAATTTTTCAATTCATTATATATTCCACCTAAATACATACATACCTGAAAATCATTCGTATCACGCATGATTAATTTTTCAAGGGTTTTACGTGCTTCATCGTATTTTTTTATGGCATACAGACTTTTTCCTAATCTTTTTTGTACCTGATAACTTTTATAATCAAAATTAATAGCGCTGGTATAATCATCCTTACTACGATAATAATGTCCGCGCCGATAATAAGCATCACCACGTTTTGCATATAATCTTCCATTGTCGTGATATACTTTCAATGCTTTTGTAACCATATTGATTGTAGAATCATATTTTTGACTATTGGTATAGATATCAGCCAACCAATAAATGGTTTTTAAATTTTCAGGATTTACCTGATAAGATTTTCTGTACAATTTGAATGCTTCTAAAATATCTCCTTGCCTGTATTTGCAATACCCCATTAACCTGATATATTCACTGTTTAAGGTATCCGAAAGGTATAAGTGTTCAAAAACAGGATAAGCTTCTTTAATTTTTTGAGTTTTCAGGTATAAATTAGCCAAATTGATTTGTGCCGCTATATTATTTGAATCCAAACCCAATACTTTTTTATAAGTATTAATGGCTTTTTGAAGATTTTCTGCAGTGCGATATGTTTTAGCAAGTATCAATAATAATCTTTTATCCTCCGGCTTTAATTGATTTGCTTTTTTGTAAGCACCAATTGCCTCAATGAATCTATGGTTTAATCGGTTTGCTTTTCCATATAGTTCCCAAAATTCGGCATTCAAACTGTCTTTATTTACCAAATCTTTTGCATCTTCTAATGCAAGCAAATAATTTCCTTCGGAAATTAAAGAGTCGATTAGTTTAGGATTTTGAGAAAGCGTTGAAAAGGAAATAAAAAACAAACTTATAAGAATAAAAAGTTGCTTCATTTTAATTAAATTTTTAAAAGTAAGTCTGTCAGGAATTAATATTAAACTATATCAATCAATAGTCTGTTAAGTTTATATCGTATTTATTTAAGTATTATAAAGTCAACTGTAATATCCTGCCAGAATTTTGCCCCCCCGACAGGATAAAGTTTAACAGACGATTATCAATAACAGAGAGATAATAAAGGCTTTATTTTTGTGAATATTGCATATATCAACAATAAGATACTGATTTATAATCGGCAGATTATTATTTCAAAAACTAATTTTTCAAAATGCTAATTTTCTTTTCCAATTCTGCTATTTTACGAATTAAGTTTTCTGCTTCTTTCTCAGATTTGGCATTATTAAGCTGCTTTTTTGCATTTTCTAATTCTGCTTCCGGCAAAACTAACTTATGCCTATATTCATCTTGTTTTAATTTATTATTATCCGATACAACAAAATTTATTGCCTTATCCTGCATATTTATATCAGAATTAGAAGTATTAAACTTAGTTGTGTCATTTTCAGTACTTTGCAGAGCAAAATTAATAGGTATTGTATAGTAAACACTTACAGGAACACCTTTTTGCATTGCGGGCTCCCATTTTGGCAAGGTGCTTACAACCCGCAAAGCTTCTTCATTAAGAATAGAATCTACTCCACGGGCAATTGTTACATTATCAACATTACCGGTTTTTGTTACTACAAAACGCACATATACTTTCCCTTGTAAACCATGTTTGCGCGCTTCGTGCGGGTATTTAACATTCATGGCAATATACTTTCTTAAACCTAATTCACCTCCGGGAAACTCAGGCATTTTTTCAGCAATAAAAAATACTTTACCATCTGTATCATTATTTTTTTCTTCTGATTTTGTTTCAAATTGCTTAACCTCCATGCTTTTCTTATTTTGGACATCTAAAAGTTCTTTTGAGCAAGATACAAAAGCAAGCATGGCAATAATTACCGGTAGGGCAACCAGTACTCTAAATTGTGTAATTTTACTTGATTTTATTTTTTTCATCATGTTTAGTCTTTTAAATGTTAAAGATTGATTAAAATTATTGGCCAAACTCAAATGCAGTCCCGAACTTTGTTCAAACAAAATTTCAAGATAACGGTTTGCCGAAAAACCATCTTGAACCACACCTTCATCAGCCAAATATTCATGGTTAGCCTTAATACTTTTTACGTACAACCATGCGAACGGATTAAACCAAAGAACAATCAACAGTGCTTCGGCAAATAAAATATCTACCGAATGTTTTTGAGCAACATGAACACTTTCGTGTCGAAGAATAGCAATAAACTCATCAGACCTACAATCCTTTTCGTTAATAAAAATTAAATTAAAAAAAGAAAAAGCCGCATTGTTTTTATTGCCTCGCAAAATTATTTTTCCTTGAAGCAGCTCTTTTTTTGATGATAGGTATAGTTTAAAGAGCAAGTAAAGCTGAAAAATTAAGCGAAATGATAAAATAAATGCTCCTGAAAAATAAATGAATTGAAGAATTTCCGTATAATCAATACCTGTTTTTGCGGATGATGCATAAATAGCCCCTACCTCAATACTGTCTAAAGTAACAAATACTTCTGCCGGATATTCCTCGGGGATACTAAAATGCATAAATGGAATACTAAGGCTTAATAATAAACCGCTTAACAAATAAAAACGACTCAATTTAAAATGCGTGGTTTTACGCAATAAAAACCAATAGCCAAGATAAAAAACAAGTAGAATAATACTTGATTTTAACAGAAATTCATTCAAATCTATCATTGTTATTTTCTTTTTTCTGTTTAATTTCTTCTTCCATCATTTTCATAATCTTTTCCATTTCTTCTATACTCATTTCGTTTTCATTTGAAAAAAATGAAACAAGTTGCTGAAGTGAATTACTAAAATAACGACTCAAAAATCCTTTAAAAAAACTTTTGGTATATTCTTTTTTTGATATTAAAGGAAAATACTCATAGGTTTTTCCATAAGCCTTATGCCCGATAAACCCTTTCTTCTCCAATATTCTGATAATAGTAGAAACAGTATTATAGGCAGGTTTTGGCTCAGAAAAATGAGTAATCACATCTTTCACAAACCCTTTTTCAATCCTCCAAAGGATTTGCATTACTTGTTCTTCGGCTTTTGTTAATTCGTTCATGACGCAAATATAAAACTAAATTTTTAGTTACACAACTATTTTATTAGTTAATTTGTATGATTTTAAATCAAACACCGGTTATCAATAACTTAACAAACTAAAAAAAGGGCGGAAAGGAGTCCGCCCAGTCATTAACCTAAACCTAAATGAAAAAATTACATCAATGCTTGCTAACAAAAAAGCAGCAAAGACAGTTAAATCGGAGAGATTTCTAACAAATTTACAACATTTTATAAAAAAAGTCAAATATAATAGCTTAAAAATTAAAAATTTAACAATAAATTAATAAATTTACAGCAAGATAGCTTAATTTAGTAAGCTATTAAAAGCAACAACAAATATTGTCAAACATGAGCACAAATAATTTTAAATGGACGAATTACCACAGCCATACGCAGTACAGCGATGGTAAAGGAGCTGCTGAACTTTATGCTAAATCAGCAATTGATAATCAAATGTATGCCTACGGGTTCTCCTGCCATTCACCGGTACCTTTTAACTCAGGCTGGAACATGAAGTATGAAAATTTGCTGGAATACATTGATACAATAAAACAATTGAAAAAAAAATACAGTGCACAAATTAAAATATTTCTGGGAATGGAGATTGACTACATTAAAAATATTACCGGAATTAAAAATTTTGCACACCTCAATTTAGATTATACCATTGGCGGGATTCATTTTCTCGGTTTCTTGGAAACCGGACGTGCATGGGATTATGACGGAGGAAAACCCCTGTATGAAAAAGGTTTAAACGAATTATTCCAAGGGGATATAAAACGTTTGGTAAAGTACTATTACCAACAGGTAAACGATATGGTTGTTAATGAACAGCCGGATATAATAGCACATCTTGATTTAATTAAAAAATACAATAAAGGCAATTATTTTTTTGATGAAACAGAAAAATGGTATCGGAATCTGGTCTTTGAAAGCCTTGAACTAATTGCAAAAAGTAATTCAATTGTAGAAATTAACACAAGGGGAGTATTAAAAGGTTTAGATCAAGAGTTTTACCCTTCAAACTTTATTATTGACCAATGCAAAAAATTAAATATAAAGGTTTGCATGAGTGCAGACACTCACCATCCTAAAGATGTTATGGCTCTATTGCCTGATGTTAGAACCTTGCTTTCAGAAAAAGGCTTTAAAGAGGTATTTATTTTTGATGAACAAGGCTGGCATCCTATACAAATATAGCAACAAACAGATTAAATAGGGCTTGTTGAAAAACGCTAAATATATTATTAATCAATATTTTATGTTTATTTTATTGTATTGAAATGCAAGTTTGTTGAATACACTGTCCGAAAAAGCAAGCATTTATTTTATTATAAGCCATAATGTTTTTTGCTGCTCAGTTGCACACCTCTTTTGTATTTTGTTCAGTTTAAAGTATTTATATACATCTGCACTTCACAAAATACAAAATAGATGCACATCTGAGCTTTTCAGCAAGCCCTAAAAACATATTCAAAAGATTTGAACATGTTTTTTATTGAAAATCAATATATTTAAATTCTTTTATAGCTTGGTCAAATAAATCACTACTTTGGGCTGTTATTAAATATACCCAATTCCGGTTTTGCCAAGCATAAATTTTTTCACCTGCCGAGTTACTTCCTCTACCACTCCACACACCATTAACCCGGGCTCTTCCATGTGAGG
>JAKIUH010000198.1 GCA_021647685.1 Bacteroidales bacterium | reverse complement strand
GGTAACTGGAAAACAATATTTGAAAGCATTCCGTCAAAAGACAAAACAGCATTTATTCCTACAGGAAAAGGGAATCATGGGTCGAGAGCATTATGGACGAGTAAAGCAGACCATGCTGAATACAGAACAGCTGTAAAAGAATTTTTATTAAATAATTTTATAAAAAAATAATTCAATATACTGATGAGCACAATTTTAAAATTGACCATAATAGCTATATTTCTGATATTAAATAATCTATCAATAGCACAAATACCTGATTTAGTAAAATATGGTATTGCTGATAAAAATCCTCCACAAGGAATATCTGTAGGAGAAAAAGCACCTTTATTTATTGCAAAAGATTATCAAGGAAATGAAATTGATTTACAAAAATACATTGAAAAATCTCCTGTAGTTTTAATTTTTTATAGAGGAAATTGGTGTCCTGTTTGTTCAAAATATTTAAAAAACTACTCTGATTCACTAAAAATGATTACAGATAAAGGTGCTGCTGTTTTATTTATCACCCCTGAAACAGCGGAAGGAGCAGAAAAAACAGTAAAAAAAACAAAACTGCCTTATACCATTGTCATCGATGACAAGCAAGAAATTATGAAAAACTATGATGTATTATTTGAAGTAACAAAAAAATATAACAGGAAAATTAAAACCCTTTTATTTACCGATATTGCAGAAAATAATCAAGAAGAAACGGCTCATTTACCGGTACCGGCAACATTTATAATTGATAAAACAGGTACCATAGTTTGGCGGCAATTTGACCCAAACTACAAAAACAGAGCAAGTACAAAAGACATTTTAAAACATTTACCTAAAGAATAATTCATTCATTTTAAACCCGTTTTGCCGGATAAATTAATTTCCCTACTTTTGCAGGCTCAAAATTAAGGGAATATTATGTCGTTAAAGTCAGAAATTGAACGCCGGAGAACATTTGCCATTATCAGTCATCCGGATGCAGGAAAAACTACGCTTACCGAAAAATTGTTACTTTTTGGAGGCGCCATTCATATTGCAGGAGCTGTAAAATCTAATAAAATAAAAAAAACAGCAACCTCTGATTTTATGGAAATTGAACGACAAAGAGGTATATCCGTTGCAACTTCGGTAATGGGCTTTGACTATCGTGATATTAAAATAAATATACTGGATACTCCCGGGCACAAAGATTTTGCCGAAGATACCTACCGAACTCTATCGGCTGCAGACAGCGTTATTGTGGTAATTGACGTTGCCAAAGGGGTAGAAGAACAAACCGAAAAATTAGTTGAAGTTTGCCGAATGCGTAAAATACCTATAATGGTGTTTATCAATAAATTAGACCGCGAAGGTAAAGATGCTTTTGAACTTCTGGACGAAATTGAACAAAAACTGCACTTAAAAGTTCGTCCGCTTTCTTGGCCTATTGGTATGGGTTATGATTTTAAAGGAGTTTATAATTTGTATGAGAAAAAACTTTTTTTGTATGAAGGAAGTGATAAACAAATACGCGAAGAGCCTAAAGAAATTACCGATTTAGACGATAATATTTTAGATGAATATTTAGGCGATGCAACCCAAGAACTACGCGAAGAAGTAGAACTGGTTAATACGGTATATCCTGAATTTGATGCTGAAACATACAGAAATAGTGAGATTAGCCCGGTATTTTTTGGAAGTGCATTAAATAACTTTGGAGTTAAAGAACTCTTGGACTGTTTTTTAGACATTGCTCCTTCACCATTACCGCGCCAAACCAAAACACGAGAAGTAAGCCCGTATGAAGAAAAATTTACCGGTTTTGTTTTTAAAATTCATGCCAATATGGACCCTAATCATCGCGACCGTTTGGCTTTTGTAAAAATAGTTTCGGGCATATTTAAACGAAACACAAACTATTTACACACGCGACTAAACAAAAAGCTAAAATTTGCAGCCCCCACGGCTTTTATGGCTCAAAAAAAATCAGTAATTGACGAAGCCTATCCGGGTGATATAGTGGGTATTCATGATACGGGCAATTTTAAAATAGGCGACTCCCTCACCGAAGGTGAGCAACTGGAATTTGTGGGTATTCCAAGCTTTGCTCCTGAAATTTTCAGATATATTGAAAATGCCGACCCCATGAAATCCAAACAACTGGCAAAAGGTGTTGACCAGCTTATGGACGAAGGTGTTGCGCAACTTTTTATCCGTAACCATAACGGGCGAAAAATTATCGGAACTGTAGGCGCTCTTCAATTTGAAGTAATTGAATACCGATTAAAACACGAATATGGTGCCAGCTCTCGTTGGAGTCCTGTCGATTTTTATAAAGCATGCTGGATTACCGGTGATGAAAAACAATTGGAAGAATTTAAAAAACAAAAATATCGTACTATGGCTAAAGATAAGCACGGAAGAGATGTTTATCTGGCAGAAACTTCTTACTCCTTACAAATGGCACAACAGAATTACCCAAAACTGCAATTTCATTTTAAGTCGGAGTTTTAAAACATGCAAATTGGGAGTTGTTTGTATCCATCTCCCAATTATTGCAATGTAATTTTTTAAATCTCACCCATTTCTTTCAAGCAGCTCAATATGGTTTGTTAAGTATCTTCAATATCATTATCCAAACCTACCGAAAAGCGAATTAAACCATCGGATAAGCCCATTTCTTCTTGCACATCTTTAGGTACTTCTGATGAAGTACTATGTCCTGAATTGCTGAACAGGGTTTTAAAATAACCTAAACTCACTGCCAAATACCCCACCCCTTTATCTTGCATTTTTTCCATTAAAATATTGGCTTTTTCAGCAGTAATCATATCAATGGCAATCATTCCTCCATAACCAAATTCTTTATTCATTATGCGGTTTAATACATCATGACCTCTGTGAGTAGGCAATCCCGGATAAGATACTTTCAAGCCAATTTCAGTAAATTTGTTGGCAAGATACATAGCATTATAGCTGTGCTGTTTCATTCTGATATGCAAAGTATTCAAATTTTTCAGAATATTTGAAGAGCGCAAAGGGTCAAGAACAGGACCTAACAACATAGAAGTACCGTTATTTACATCAATCAAAGAATTAATAAAGTCATTGCATGCACAAATGGCTCCGGCAACCGCATCGTTTTTACCATTGATAAACTTGGTCATACTGTAAACCACAATATGTGCACCCAATTTATGCGGAGAAATAATCATCGGCGAAAAAGTATTATCCACCATTAATTTAATACCGTGTTTATTGGCAATATCAGCCAATGCAGGAATATCCGAAATTTGCAGCAACGGGTTAGTCATGCTTTCAGTATAAATAACTTTTGTATTGGGTTGTATTGCTTCTTCTACCTGTTTAAGATTTGTTGGATCAACAAAAGTTACACTAATATTAAATTTGGGTAGATAATTTTTTAAAAATGCAAAAGTACCACCATAGGTGGTAACACTTGAAACTACATGGTCGCCGGCATTGCATAATTGCAAAATAGCATTAGTAATTGCAGCCATTCCCGAAGCCGTAACCCAAGCAGATTCGGTACCTTCCATCGTAGCAAGTGCTTCTGATAAATATTTATTTGAAGGATTCCAATGGCGTGAATATAAGAAACAGCCCTGTGTTTCTCCTTCAAAAGTATGTTCCATAGTATCAGCGCCTAAAAATGTAAAGGTTGCCGAATCGGTAATGGAAGGATTTACACCTCCAAATTCACCAAATTGTTCTAATTGTTGTATTGCTTTTGCAGGATCAAATTTCATGGTAAAAAATTTAAAGTTTGACTTTTATAAAACTTACGAATCGAAAACAAATTTAAGGTATTTTTTACTGTTTATCAAATTTTTAGACATGTTATTTACAATATACAACAATTTACATAGTAATATTTACGATTTGATAATAAAAAGATCGGGTGAATATACATAAAGATATCCACCCGATAAATTTGTATCTGTTTCTTATTTTTTATTTTCCATTGCTGCGATAAACAGGAATAAACGTTTTCCCGTTTTCTGAAATATCTTGTTTTACTTTATCGTACTCACCGGTAAATCCTAAAATAAAGCCTCCTCCTCCTGCTCCGCATAATTTAAGGTAATAATCATCGGTATTTAAACCTTTTCCCCAAAGGTCTAAACATGATTTTGGAATCATCTCTTTAAAGTAATTGAGCTGAAAAGCCGATATTTTTTTTAATGCAATACGAAATTCATTCAAATTTCCATCCAATAATGAATTAATGCAATGATTATTTAGGGGAATTAATTCTTCTTTTATTGCCTTTTGATAATATTTATCTTTACTTTTTTCAAGAAAAACTTGCACCAAAGGTCCTGTTTTTCGACTTTTTCCTGTATTCAATAAAAAAATGGCATTATCCTTCCCGTTATCTGTTCGTGGAATACCTACTGTTTCAAATTGTCCTTTTCCTTTCATTAAAACAGGATATTTAATATAGGAATTAAGCGGGTCAACACCCGAGCTGGTACCATGAAAAAACGCCTCCATTTCTGAAAAATCACTTTTTAACTGTAAGATTTCATCAGAAGCAATATTTTTTCGGCTCTTGATTTTATTTTTTGCATAACGGCTATACACGGCAGCTACCAAAGCGGCAGAACTCCCCAAGCCGTAACCTTGCGGTATGGTCGATTCAAAATATAATCCTTTTTTTATATCGGTAATAAAAGCCGGCAAGTCAAGTTGTACATTCAAATTACCCGATTTCTCCAATAATAATAAACTTTCTGCATAATTTTTTAATTGATTGTTTGATTGTTTTGCAAAATCTAAGTCGGTATAACGGTCTTTATTCATAAAAGCAAGTTCTCCCCGAAAATGTGAATAAGGAATAATTAAACCCATTGAATTATAAATCACACTGTACTCACCAAACAACAATATTTTAGCATAAAAGATTTCCTGCTTCTTTTTCACAATCAGATAATTATTTTTTTTAGATTTTGCAAGTTTACAATTTTATTGTAAAAGCTACAATTTATTGATTGAAATATTTATAAACATTAAATCAGCTAATTTATACAGATTTAATTTTATCCTTTATCCACAAATTATTTTCACAATAAGTCAATAATTCTTTTTGGATAAATTTTTCAACATTATCACTATCGTTTGCCGAATATAACAGATGAACATTAGGACCTGCATCGAGGGTAAAGCATAGCTTTATGCCTGGTCTTTCACGATATGCCCGTATTTTTTCAATAATTTGCAAAGTACCCGGCTCCATTAAAATATATCCCGGATTAGAACTCATCATTAATGCATGGAGTGTTAAAGCTTCATTTTCAACAATTTCAATAAAGGTATTCACATCACCGTTTTTTAATACATTCAACAGTAATTTTAAATGATTTTTGGCTTGTTCAAAACGGGCTTTGGCAAAAGGGTGTTGGTGCATCAAACCATGTCCTGCGGTGCTGGATACTTTTTTAGCCTTATTGCTGACAATCAAAATTGCATCGCGATAGTTTCTGAAAACAGGATGTAAATCAAAAGTTAATGGTGAAGCATACTCGTCAGATGATACAGGATTTTCAACAAATTCGCCCCAAGTAGCAGCATATGGGAAAACCGAGCGTGCAGCACTGCCCGAACCTAAGCGTGCTATAAACGATGATTTTCGTAAAAAATCATCTTCAAGCTGCAGAGTACCATAATGTTTTTTTTCAATTTCGCACAAACATAAAGCCAAAGCACTCATTGATGATGCAGAGGACGCAATTCCGGCAGAATGGGGAAAAGAATTGGAACTGCTGATTTTTAAATGCAATTTTGTCAAAAATGGGAAATATTCAATCAGTTTTTCTAAAAATATTTTAATTTTATGCTCAAACTTATGATTTTCTGTTTTTTCAAACAAAAAATGGATACTCACAGTTCCATCATCTTTTTTGGGGGTATAAGTAATTTCCGTCTCGGTAAAAGATTTACTAAGCGTGAAACTCAATGAAGGGTTTGCCGGTATTTGATTGCCTTTTTTTCCCCAATATTTTATTAATGCAATGTTTGACGGGCTTTGTTTTCTCACTTTTTCTTCTTTGCTAAAAGCCAAAAGTTCCTGTTGGTCTAATTTAAAGTTCATTTTTAGTTTTTAATCGTGCAACATTTCAGCAAATTTAAAAATAGTATTTATCTTTTTTCTCAAAAAATATCTTTTAATATCATCAAATTCTAATTTACTGAGAATCATTATGAAATCACCTCCCCAGGCACCCAAAGATTTTATTGAGCCGGGAAAATCATGAAAATATAATTCCTTAACCGTTTTTTGCTTTATTATTTTTGCGATAATCTGTTCGTGCTCATTCACTAAGTTTACAAAATCATTAAATTTTGATGCATGAAGCATTTTCATACTAATTTTGGAAATTAAATCTATATCGCTTTGCGTATAAACAGATTGCTTTTTAAAAATTTTAATACTCGCTTCCGATTTTTGTTTTTTACCCAGATAGGCAAAATAAATATTTTGATGAAAATCCGGATAAAAATTAACGGTATTAAATTCGGGTTTTCCGTTTCGTAATTGATAAATAATTGCTTTATCGGATTGGGCACAAGCAATATCATAGGCAGAGCCGTTTGCTACCTTAAAAAATAAATCAAACGAATCAATCTGCGCCCATTGCGCCACATTATTTATTAGTGAAGAGCTGCTCCCCAAGCCCCAATTTATATCAAAATCAATACGGGCATTTACATTCAAGCCCTCTATTTCTTTCAGAAATAGAGGGTTAAATTGCCGGGCAGCCTTTAGTAAAAAAGATAAAAATTCGGCAACTGACTGATTCGACGCATTTTTATAAGAAAAATCATGATTAAAATCAACCGAAAACCATAATTTATCTTTTACAAAAGTTTGCCAATAAATTCCCTTTCTATTAGCAGGTTTCACCATCAACGACTGACCAAATTTTACAGGAAGCGCAAGTGCTAATGCACCATGCATCACCAAATACTCAGCTGAGATTAATAATTTACCGTTTGAATAAAAATTCATAATTTGATGCTTCACAGTAATCTATTGTTGAAATTTGTTCGATTGAGCTTTTATTAGGTAGCGGGCTTAATTCTTAAACTGCTTAAAAAATTCCGAACCGAGTCATAACTTACCTTATGCGATTTATAGTATTCAACGGCTAATTGTTTTTCTTCATCATTAGCATTAAATTGGTTAAGAATATTCCACAAGTGCATTTTCATATGCCCTACTTGTATTCCTTGTGTTATTAAAGATTTAACTGCCGAAAAATTATTTGCCAAACCTACCGAAGCCGCTATCTGCATTAATTCATCGGCATTGGGCATGTCTAAAATTTCCAAAGAACGTTTAGCCAAAGGATGCAAAGAAGTTAAACCGCCAACAGTTCCCAACGCTAATGGCATTTTTAAACGGTATGTAAATTTCCCGTTTTTAATTTCCACATCACTCAAACCCTGATATTTTCCATTGCGCGCAGCATAAGCATGTCCTCCGGCTTCGATGGCTCTAAAATCATTACCCGTTGCCAAAATTACCGCATCGATACCGTTAAAAATACCTTTATTATGGGTAACCGCCCGATATACATCAATTTTTGTAAGCTGAATTGCTTTTTCAAACTTATCTGCAAACTCGGATGCACTCATTGATGGGTCAATCCCCGCAAAATTTTCAATTTTTGTTTCAACACGGGTTTCTACAATACACTCAGGCGTGTAATTAGACAAAATAGACATTAAAACGGTACACTTTCGTTCAGATGCTGACCAGTTTTCCCTGCCGGAAATATAAATTTTTAATTGTGCGGCAATTTCCTCCAAACAAGAATTAATAAAGTTTGCACCCATTGAATCAACGGTATCAAACTTTACCAAAATCTGATCATAATTCTTCATTTCGGCAGTTTTATCAACCAGCTCAATATCCATAATGCCTCCGCCGC
>JAKIUH010000197.1 GCA_021647685.1 Bacteroidales bacterium | reverse complement strand
CCCCGAGAGCAGAAAAACAAATATTGCCGAAGCATTGCGCTATCTGACAAATATTCAAAAAAAACGTACTACAGCATTTCTTATTTCCGATTTCATTGATGAAGGTTTTTCCGATGCATTAAAAATAGCCAATTATAAACACGATGTTATTGCTTTACAAGTTTGTGATGAGCGGGAAAAAGAATTGCCGGATGTTGGTTTAATCAAATTGCGTGATGCCGAAACCAATCGACAAATTTGGTTAGATACATCAAATAAAAATATACGAAAACAATATCGTAAAACATGGATTGAGGCACAACAATCATTAAAAGAAACATTTACACGTGCCGGTGTTGATCATACGCAAATATGGACCAATAAAGATTATGTTCAGCCTTTATTAAAATTATTTAAACAAAGATAAAATTAGATAATTGGTATTGCCTTAAACTTTAAATTGTCCTTTTGAACATTTTCTTTGAATAGAATAACTAATGAGCAATTAATCTAATAGTATGCAAACAAAAAATATCATATTAGCTTTTATATTATTAATTTCAAGTCATTTATTTGCACAAGATTTTTCTGCATCATTACAATTAGATACTTTTCAAATTGAAATTGGCGACCAAGTTTATTTAAAACTAAATTTGGTTCAAGCAGAAAACCTTAAAGTTCAGTTTCCTCAATTTAAAAACAAAATTATTGAAGGAATTGACATTGTAAGTAAATCCGGTATTGATACAGTAAGTAAAGAAAATGGTAAAATATTTCTTCGTCAAAATATCCTGATTACTGCTTTTGATGATAGCTTATACACCATACCGCCCTTTGCATTTGTTAGTGGTGCGGATACTGTTTATACTAAATCAATGAGTTTTGATGTTCAAAAAGCGCAATTTGACTCCACATTTTTAAGTCAATTAGATACTACACAAATGTTGCCGATATTTGATATTGAAAAACCTATTGATACACCTTGGACATTTAAAGAATTTTGGCAGTATTATGGCTTATACATTGTCCTGCTTTTAATTGCAATAACTTTATTCTTTGTAGGAAGATATTTTTACAAGAGATATAAAGATAACAAACCGCTTTTTAAAGCCGAACAACCAAAAGAACCTGCACATATTATTGCTTTACGTAAATTAGATAAATTAAAAAATAAAAAACTTTGGCAATCGGGTTATCCCAAAGAGTACTATTCTGAACTTACTTATGTATTACGTGAATATCTGGAAAACAGATACAATATCAACGCATTGGAAAAAACCAGCCATGAATTAATTGAAATGCTGCGTCATACTAAACTTATGGATAAAGAACTTGTCGAAGAATTTCGTCAAATATTTAATTTAGGAGATTTGGCAAAATTTGCCAAGTTTAACCCATTACCCGATGAAAATGATTTAAGCATGAAAAATGCATATAGCATTATTGAAAATACAAAAATAATTCTTGAAGAAAAAGAAGAAACTGAGATGCAAAATGATGCTAAAGACAAAACAATAAATTCACAAAAAGAAGGTAATGATGCATAATATTGAATTCGCAAACCCGGAATTTTTGTGGGGATTATTAATTTTAATCCCAATAACTGTATGGTACATACTGAAAGATGAAAATAATTATACATCCATACAAATATCATCTTTAAGAGCTTTTCCAAGTACACCGCGTACTTATAAATTTTATATGCGCTATGTTCTGTTTGCTTTAAAGCTGTTTTTATTGGCTTTGCTTATTGTAATGTTGGCGCGCCCGCAAACTACTAATTTCTGGGAAGATAAAACTACCGAAGGGATAGATATTGTAATTGCATTGGATATTTCAAGCAGTATGTTGGCGCGCGATTTTGTTCCCAATCGTTTAGAAGCATCTAAAAATGTAGCCATCAGTTTTATTTCGGGAAGACCTAATGACCGTATGGGACTGGTAGTATTTAGCGGTGAAAGTTTTACACAATGTCCTTTAACTACCGATCATGCTGTGCTAATTAATCTTTTTAAAGATATTAAACAAGGAATGATTGAAGATGGTACTGCAATTGGCATGGGACTGGCAAATGCGGTTAATCGACTGAAAGACAGTGATGCGAAAAGTAAAGTAGTTATTTTATTAACTGATGGTGTAAATAATATGGGGGCTATAGACCCGATTACAGCAGCACAATTGGCAAAAAGTTTTGGCATCAGAGTTTATACAATAGGTGTAGGTAAAAACGGATATGCTCCTTACCCTGTTCAAACCATGTTTGGTATTCAATATCAAGATATGGAAGTAAAAATTGATGAAGAAACACTTAAAAAAATATCAGAAATTACCGATGGTAAATATTTTAGAGCAACAAACAATAGAAAATTAAAACAGATATATAAAGAAATAGATAAACTGGAAAAATCAAAAATACAAGTTAAAAAATTTAGTAGTAAAAACGATGATTTTATGCCTTTAGCACAACTTGCCGTATTGCTATTATCTTTAATTATTTTAATAAGATATACTATAATGCGGAATATTCCGTAGATTTTGTAATTAAGCGTTGAGGTAATTTTAATTTAGTTTATTAGTTGATTGGTTTATTAGTTGATTAGTTTAACAATTAACAATCCGCCAGTAGGCGGACAAGTTTTAACAGTTTAACAGTTTAACAATCCGCTGAAAGGCGGACAAGTTTTAACAATTTAATAATATAAAATAATAACCATGTTTCATTTCGCAAATCAGCAATTTTTATATTTATTAATACTGATTCCGGTATTTATCATCGTTTATGTGATAAATGTCCGTTTAAGGCGAAAATCAATGGATAAATTTGGAGATTATGAGGTAATAACAAGCCTTATCCCTTTATTATCCAATAGAAGACCTTTAACAAAATTTATATTAATGCTTACAGCATTAACATTATTGATTATTGCAGCAGCACGTCCGCAATTTGGTTCAAAATTAAAAGAAGTAAAAGCCGAAGGCGTAGAAATTATCATTGCATTAGATGTATCAAACAGCATGTTGGCACAAGATATAAAACCCAACCGGCTCGAAAAGGCTAAACGTGCTATTTCCAGATTACTGGATAACTTACGAAATGATAAAATCGGTTTAATCGTATTTGCAGGAGATGCTTACACACAAGTGCCAATTACTACTGATTATACAGCCACAAAAATGTTGCTTTCAACCATTAGTACAGATATGGTTCCTAAACAAGGAACTGCCATTGCTTATGCAATTCGCTTGGCAATGCGCTCGTTTAGCCCTGATGAAGAAGTAAAAAAAGTATTGATTATTATTACCGATGGAGAAAACCATGAAGATGACCCAATTACAGCAGCACGTGAAGCCAAAGAAAAAGGAATTTTAGTATATACTATAGGTATGGGTTTACCCAAAGGTGCGCCTATTCCATTACCCGGACAGTCAAATTTTCGTAAAGATGCAAACGGGAATGTTATTATGACAAAATTAGATGAAGCTACTTTGATAAAAATTGCAGCGGCAGGAGGAGGAATATATACACGTGCCAATAATGTTAAAGTAGGATTATCACAACTCTATAAAGAGATTGAAAAACTGGATAAAAAAGAACTGGAAACGGTTGTTTATTCAGAGTACGAAGATAGTTTTCAATATTTTGTAGGTTTTGCACTGTTATTGTTATTGCTGGAATTTATGATAATGGAACGTAAAAATAAAAAATTAGCAAAACTGAATTTATTTGAGATAAAAAAATAAAAAAATGAAACATCCATGATTAATAATAAACACACAGGGAAATGATTATTTAGGTATAAGAATAAGCAAACCCTTTGATATTAGTGGATGTTCCATGTGGCAAATGAAAATAGTTAAAAATAAACACATGAAACATTTTTTCACCAAACGCGTATATAACTTTAAGGGGTTTGCTTAAAATATTGTGTGTAAAATGTTAAAATTTGTTAAAATTTAATAAAACCATGTTTTCATAAAGAAATATTGTTCATTCATAAAACAAATTTTGTATTTTAAGCGAATATTAAAATATTTGTTACGAAAATTAAAACTTAAAAAAAACAGATTGCCTATGACAAGATTTCTACTCTAACCAAAATGCAAATATTATGTTATCAAGTCAAAAAAAAGATTTTGAATTAGTAAAACAATTCATTGAAGGAGATCAAAAGAGTATTGAAATTTTAATTAATCGCCACAAAGACAGAGTCTATACTTATATTGTACTTATCGTTAAAGACACTCAGTTAGCGGAAGATATTTTTCAAGACACTTTTATAAAAGTGATAAAATCGCTTCGCAGAGGAAAATATCAAGAAAAAGGAATTTTTGTTTCATGGGTAATGCGTATTGCTCATAATTTGATTATTGATTTTTTCAGAAAATCGAAACATTTAAAAACCTATTCAAGCGAAGACGGGGAAATGGATGTTTTTAATTCCAAAAAATTAGCAGAAGACAATATTGAAGATTTATTAATTAGCGATCAAATTGCCAGCGATGTACGTAAATTGGTAAATATGTTGCCTGATGAACAAAAAGAAGTTATTTTACTGCGTCATTACGGTGGATTAAGTTTTAAGGAAATTTCAGAACAAACCGGTGTAAGTATTAATACAGCATTAGGAAGAATGCGCTATGCATTGATTAATATAAGAAAATTAATTGAAGAATACAATGTGAATCTTACAAAGATTTAAAAAACGACTTATATTTTTTGGCGAAAGCTGCCTGTCTCAACACTAAGGTTTTGATTGGCGGCTTTTTTTTATTTTAAAATTCAAATCTAATGAAACTTTAGTACCCTTAATCCAAACAGAACAACATCATCTGTTTGTTCGTAACCTTTATGCCATTCATCAAAGCTTTTTTGCAAAAAGTCTTCTTGCTCTTTCATATTAAGATGCTGGCACGAAAGCAAAAGCTTTTTAAAGTTTCGAGCTTTTAGTTTTTTACCATCTTTCCCTCCAAATTGGTCAGGATAACCATCACTAAAAGCATAAACCCTGTCATCTTCTTGCAATTGAAAGCGATGATTTTTAAAGGGTTTTTCATAAGAATATATGGCAATGGGCTGTCTATCGGCTTTTATCTCCAAAACCGAATAATCGTATTCATCAGGATGATAAATTGCCAAACCTTGTTCTTCTATTACTTTGAAATTTTCAATTTTCTCATTTTTACGAATAACATACAAAGGATTAAAAGCTCCGGCATACTGAATTTCAAGAGTCTCCGTATTTAAAATCATAAAAGCCATATCCATACCGTCTTTAGCTTCACCTTCTTTACCGGATTGATGTAAAGAGTTTTTAATTTTTTCACGTACTTTATTCAAAATCTCACCGGCATTATCTAAACTCCGACTGGTAACCGTTTCATTTAAAAATAATGAGCCCAGCATACTCATAAATGCACCCGGCACCCCATGTCCTGTACAATCAGCTACAGCAATAACAATAAAATTTTTAATTTTTTTCAGCCAATAAAAATCACCACTCACAATATCTTTAGGGCGCAACATCATAAAATACTCAGGCAAAAGCTTATCCATTAGCTCTTTTGCAGGCATTACTGCTTTTTGAATATTTTCGGCATAGTAAATACTATCGGTAATTTCCTTTTTTTGTGCTTCAATTTCCTCTTTCTGTGCGCGTAACAACTGATTTGCTCTAAGTTTTTGTTTATAGTTTCTATAAAAAATAATAACCACTACAATCATAATTGCTAAAGCAGAAAGTGAAAAGTACATTTTCATTTTTTGATTTTTCGCATTCAATTCCTGCACTTTAATTTTCTGTTTTTGAGCTTCAATTTCTTTTTCTTTTTTCTCTAACTTATATTTTGTTTCACTTTCTATTAATCTTTGAGCTGCTTGCTCTGTAATAGTGTCTTTAACGGTTATATAATCTTTTAAATAATAAAAAGCTTTATGAATATTGCCTTTTTGTTCGTAGGCTTTTGATAAAATTTCATAAGCATCTTTTTGACGGGGAAGCGCATGAAGATTCAATGCAATTTTTAAAGATTTTTTGGCAAATTCAATTGCCTTATTGGGTTTGCTTTCTCTAAGATATAAAAAACCCAACTGATTTAATAAATTGGCAACTTGCTCGTTATCTTCAATTTCTTCATTAATTTTTAATGATTCAAGATAATACTTTTCCGCTTCGCTATACTTTTCTACTGCTGTATAAACTTTTCCTATATTTTGCAAACTAATTGCCATGTCGCGCTTTACCTTAACCTCTTTGCGCAGCTCAAATGATTTTGTATAATAAACCAAAGCCGAATCGTATTCATGCTTATTCAAATAAACCGTTCCAATATTATTAAAAGCGGTGGCAACACCCACTTTATCGCCTAATTGCTGTTTTATCTGTAATGATTTTCTGTAATAATCAATAGCCCAGTCTAAATTATTATTCAGCGAATGAATGTAACCTATGTTGTTATAACACCTTGAAGCACTCTTCATGTCATTCAACTTTTCACTTAAAGCTAATGATTTTTGGTAATGTTCTATTGCCGACGGATAATCTCCTTGATAGTAATATACATTGCCCATGTTACGATATAATTTTGCCAACAAAGGCTCATTATTAATTTCCTCTTGAATTTTCAATGCTTTTTTATAATTATCCTCAGCTTTAATATATTCACCTTTTAAAGTATTTATTATTCCCAAATCAATATAATTCCAAGCTATTCCATTCTTGTCATCTAATTTTTGCCTTATTTCTATTGATTTTTTATAATTTTCGGTAGCTGAAAAATAATCACCCAACACTTTATAATAGTTGCCCAATAAGGTATGACTAACCGATTGGCTATTAAGTGCATATTGAGTTAGTTCTTCATCATCTGATTTTATTAATTCATTCGAAAGATTAAATGCTTTTTGCAAATAATCAAAAGAAAGATCCGGCTGTTTTTTTGTGTAATAATCTGCCAACTGATTATAAATCTTTATTTTTACCGTATCGTGCTCGGCTGTTTCTAATTTATTTAATAAAGAATCAACAAAATCCTCTTGAGCATTCATCCAAGCGGGAAATAGCAAAAAGAACACCAATATGTAACTTATTCTATTATTCATTCTTACAAATCAAACATATTATAAAGATACAAAAACCATGCACCTGTTAAAAACATAAAAGTAGTAAATTTTATCGAAAATAGCACAATAAAAAAGCCGAGACAAAATGCCTCAGCTTAATAACTTAAAAGTTTGCTTATTATTATGAGTTTTCTTTTACTACTCTTTTCAGCCAAGGCAATAGAATAAAAATACCAACTACTGCAACCATAGCCAAAAGCGCATTGGTTAAAAAGAAATAAGCTTTATTTTCATAAAAATTCCACAAACCGGATAATACACCCGAAAGTTTGTTCCCTATAGAGGTAGATAAAAACCAACCGCCCATCATGAGCGCAACAATACGTGGGGGACTTAGTTTAGACACCAAAGAAAGCCCCATAGGACTAAGGAACAGCTCTCCGACTGTTATCACCGCATAGGTTCCAAACAGCCATGCTGCCGATGCTTTAACAGCACCATTTTTGGATGCAATTACAGCTGCTACCATTACCAATGACGACAGAGCGGTAATCAATAAACCATATCCGATTTTAGCCGGTGTTGAGGGTTCTTTTCCTCTGCGTGATAAAAATCCGAAAAATCCGACCACCAAAGGTGTAAACAATATAATAAATCCCGGATTTATCGATTGAAATAATTCTGTTGAAACTAATTTTAATTTTCCTGATTCAGGCCACTCTTCTTTGGGCAGATTATCAAAATACGGGTCAGGACCCATCGTTACTTTTGGTTTACCTGTTTCATCCAAAACAGGAATACCATGTGCGTCTTTTTCTACACGCTCTCTTGGCTGAGTAGTTACCACTTGATTAAACGATAAAGCATCCGTAACTTTTTGTAAAGGTTTAGGTACCTCACGTGCAGTATATCTTTCTGCCCAAAGTGTAAGTG
>JAKIUH010000196.1 GCA_021647685.1 Bacteroidales bacterium | reverse complement strand
AATAAGCCATATGAGTACATGAAAGCAAACGGATTAAAATAAGGGTTATCGATTGTTTTTATATATTTGCAATGAATTTTAAAAATCGGCAATTATGTTAAAAATAAAAACAGTTTTGGTATTTATCACGGCAATTTTATTGTTTTCGTGCAAAACAGAAGAACAAAACCTGAATGTTATAAATGTTGAAAAAGTTCAAGGTATTCGTAATTACTCAACGCTTTATGCATTGCCTAAAACCGTGATTCGTGTAAATGTAGAAATATGCCAGACTATTTCAAAAGAAGGACCTTTTTCAAAATATGCAAAAAGCTTGCTTAATATTGACAATGCAATTAAAAAAGATGATATAAAGTGGAACATTGAAGATATAAAATTTACAACTTATCCCATACCCGACACTAATAATATTTATATTATTGAACATACCGGAGGTCTTGGCAATTTTGGCATTTCGTTAACACGCACCGGTTTAATTTGTTCGGTAAATATTCAAAACCGGAATAAACAGCAGGATTTTGTTGGAAACATGGATAAACGAAAAGCCGGAACATTAAATTTTAACCCTGAAGAGGAAAAATTGAATACTACACAAATGATTGATTTTAATGATGTTCCGCTTTTGAAAGAAGTTAATGCAAAAAAAAGTACCTATGAACGTGCACGTGTACTTGCCGAAAAAATATATACTTTACGTGATGACCGGGCAGCCATTATTGTTGGAGACGGATACACGGAAAATATGCCTGATGGAATAGCCATGAAAGAAATTATTAAAGAATTAAACAAATTGGAACAAAAATATATTTCAATGTTTGTAGGTAAACAAATAAAAAGAACCTACAAATACAGTTTCGATTTTGTTCCCGAAACCCCCAAAAAAACAACTCAGGCAATTTTGTTTCGATTTTCAGAAGATAGAGGTGTTGTGTCAATTAACGATGTTAGCGGGATGCCGGTAATTATTGAAATTGAATCGCAGCAAACAGTTGAAAAAATTATTGCCATGAATAAAAGGCAAAACTATTTGCGAAGAACAGGAAAATATAATGAAACAAGTAAAGGACTGTTTTATCGTATTCCTGAGTTGGTTAGCTTGCGCTTAATTGCTAATGATAATATATTGGCAGAAAAAAATATTATGCTGCCCCAGTTTGGAGATGTTCATGCTTTAAGTCCTCAGTATTTGACGGGAAAGTATAGCATTGAGTATTATCCTGAATTGGGTTCGATTAAAAAAATTGAATTAATAAAATAATTTGAGTTTGTATATTTTAAAATATCAAAAAAGGCATTTTTTGAAAGTATTTCTACTTTTAGTTTCAAGTTTATACTTGGCTCAGGGAATAGCCCAAAACAAAAAAATGCTTGTAGAACAGCTTAATAAGCGTGGCGAAGCCTATGTTTTGATAAAATTGCCCGACAAAAAAACAATTTATCGTTTGAATAAAGTTGTGAGTATTGATAGAGAAAGCACATTAAGAAAAAATTATGTTTATGCTTATGTTTCAAAATCACAATTTGATGAATTTAATCTACTTGGATTGGATTACAGTGTACAAACTGCTCCTTCTTTAAAGTTGGCGGCAACAATGTGTCCTGATTTAACAAGTGTAAAAAACTGGAATTGTTACCCTACTTATAATCAATATATTGATTTGCTAATCGAATTTGCAACAAATTATCCCAATTTGTGTAAATTAGATACTATTGGGACAAGTGTTACGGGAAGATTAATTCCTGTGTTAAAAATTTCGGATAATGTTAGCCTAGATGAAGAAGAACCTGCTTTTTTTTATTCTTCAACAATGCATGGCGATGAGGTTACGGGTTATGTGCTCATGTTGCGCTTGATTGATTACCTTTTAAGTAATTATCAAAACGATGCACGAGTAAAAAAACTGATTGACAGTACTGAAATATGGATTAACCCCTTGGCAAATCCTGACGGAACTTACTCGTCAGGTAATACGGATATAACAGGTGCTACACGTGCTAATGCAAACGGCATAGATTTAAACAGGGATTTTCCTTATCCCGGAAATGAAAATAGTCCTTACCAGAAAGAAACGCAAGATATGATGAGTTTTATGGAAAAACATCATTTTATATTAGCCTCTAATTTTCATGGTGGGGCAGAGGTAGTTAACTATCCTTGGGATACATGGAGCACCCGTCATGCCGATGATGATTGGTACATAAAAATATCAAGACAATATGCCGATACTGCACAGGCAAACAGTACCGGCTATATGACCGATTTACAAAACGGCATCACCAATGGTTATGATTGGTATCCCATTGCCGGAGGAAGGCAAGATTATGCTAATTATTATCTGCACAGCAGAGAAACAACCATAGAACTTTCAAGTACTAAACTGCCGGATGCATCAAGTTTACCTGCTTTTTGGGAATATAACTACCGCTCTTTGCTTAATTATATAGACAGGGTGCACTTTGGAATCTATGGGAAAATAACTGATACAGAAGGAAATCCCGTAAGGGCAAAAATCAGTATTGAAAATCATGATGCAGACAGTTCTGAAGTTTATTCAAATCCTGAAAACGGAATGTATTACCGGATGATAGCCGGAGGAACTTATAATATTACTTATAGTGCAAGCGGATATGACTCGCTTACAAAATCCAATGTACTCATTGGTGATGATGAGCAAATACGTATTGATGTTGTTTTAGAAAAAAATGTAAGCTCTGTTCCTTTTGCTCAAATTAAGCAAGTAAATAACCCTTTTGGTAATAGCCTGAATTTAAACTTGTATTTAGAAAAAAATACAGATAAAATAATCTTATCATTATTTGATTTATCGGGGAGAAAGCAAAAAGAGTATTCTTTAACGAATCTGTTTTCCGGAGATAATTTTTTCAGCATAAATACCTCAGGCTTAAGCAAAGGGCTTTACTTAATGAAAATAAGCTCAAAACAGTTTGTTATACAGAAAAAACTTATTAAAAATTGATTATTTTATGGATGATAAAATAATATTTTTTTGCGCAGTGTACTGATAATTAGTAGGTTGTGCTTGTTTGGGTTCTGTTATTCTGATTTAATAAATTTGAGTTTTTAATAAAAATTTAATATTTTGCAGATGATTTACAAAATAAAATAAAAGAACTATGAGAAGCCCAAAAGTGTTACTGATTATTATAAGTATTTTTGTATTTAATACTTTGCTGAGTGCACAAATGTCAAATAGAGAGTGGTGGAACAGCTTGTCACCTGCTTGGAAGAAAGTATTCTACAAAGAACAATTTAAAGGGAAAGAAATTAACCCCAGTGATGAAGATTTGGACAGAATTGTAAAAGTTCGTAGGATAAACTGTTCAAACAATAAAGAAATTACCAGTTTAAAACCATTATCACAACTTATTTTTCTTGAAAGGCTAAAATGTACAAATTGTCCAAGCCTTGATGGTTTGGAAGGGATTGAAAACTTGCAAAATCTTCAAGAAATTAATTGTGCCGATAATGACAATATTACTAGTATAATGCCGGTTGCAGGATTAAGTAATTTAAAAAAATTAAATTGCGGCAATACTATGGTGAAAAGTCTGCGCCCTTTACTCGGATTAAAAAATTTAGAGGACTTAGACCTTCATTATACAACCATAAATGATTTAATTTTTCTGAAAAATTTAAAAAGCCTGATAAAGTTAGATGTTTCGGAGAATACTGCACTTTACTCAATTGATGGTGTTCAGTATTTGTATAACATGACCGAGTTTTACTGTTCGGATACGGATATTGAAGATTTAACACCTTTGGCAAATCTGAAGAATTTGAAAATTTTGGATGTGTCAAATACACAAATACGTACCTTGCGCCCTTTGCAAATGGTTAAATCGCTTACCGAAATTGATTGTTCAAATACACCGATAAAATCATTAAAATATTTATATTCAAACCCAAATTTACGAATGATATCAATACGTAATACACAAATTCCCAAAGAACATTTAGCCATAGCTATGAAAGCAATTAAAAATATAAATTACGATCCTGATAATTTGGTATTTGAATTGGAATAAACCTTTTTACAGTTTTTAATAAAAAAACAAATCGTCAGAAACAAAAAATTCAAGAACGGATAAATTTTTTCTCACCCATACCGAAAAAATTATCCGTTTCTATTTTTTTGTCTGGAGCATATTTAATAAAACCTTTAAAAGCACCAAAAGGTCCTGAATAGTCAGCTTTTATTAAACCGTAATTAAATTTTATATTATTTTCAACTGCCTGAGAAAAATACAAATCAATCATACCGTATTTATCACTTCTATGCCAATTGTTTTCATCTTCTCGTTCAAATTTTACCGGAGGCAGTAAATATAATTTCCCTGCATTCCAAAATGCATTTTCGTTGAATTGTTCCGGATTAATTGACTGGTTATCGGTTAAATTAAAACCGTATAGTTTGTTGTTAATAAATGCTGCACCTGTTACCCAGTCATATTTCATATTAAACGGATAATACCCTTTATGATCATCAATAATACAAAAGGAATTTTCGTGATTAAATTTTATTTCAAAATCGTTTAAATAAACGGCACCTTCCATTTGCTCGATATTTTTATAGGAATACATTCCTCTGTTTTTACCAAATGGGATACTTACTACCAAAGGCGAATAGTTTTCTTTTTTGTAATTAACCTTAAACTCTGCAGAAACATTTGGGAGACTTTTATATTCTCGGATATTTACTTTTACTTTAATTGTTTTATCTTTTAAGTTACTTAGTATTTCAATTCTAAAGTTTTTATCTTCATATCTGGATAAACCTTTTTGCATGTTACGAGCTATTTTGGTACGCCAAAAAGGAGTTTGTTTTTCATATTTGTATAATTTTTTTTTGGTTTTATCGTAAATAATAAATTGATTAACCGATAATGCTTTAGCATTATAAAGTGCAATTAAAATAAAATAGTTATCATTACCCAGTTGCAATGCTTGCCATTCTTTTAGGCGCATATATTTAAAAAACTTAGGCGTAGGAAAGCCAAAGGGACGTTTGGCATCTAAAAAATTCAAATTTTTAATTGAATCGTCAAAACAACCAAACTGAATTTGCCCCTGAGTAACCAAATCAAAAGGAGCTGAAAATATTTCTCTTGAATATTCTTTCATGTGTTTATTTTTAACTATTTTCATTTGCCACATGGAACATCCCCTAATATCTAAGGGTTTGCTTATTCTTATACCTAAATAATTATGCCCCTGTGTGTTTATTGTTAATCATGGATGTTTCATGAGATTATATTTTAAATTATTTTTAATGGTCTCATGTAACATCCACTAATTTCAGGGTTTATACTTATTCTATTTTATTAATAATCATATCCCTGTGTCCGCCAGCTGGCGGATGGATGTTTCATAAAAATACTATTTTATGGAATGGTGAACTTAAAAGTACTTCCTTTTCCAGTTTCACTTTCAACCCAAATTTTTCCTCCGTGTTTTTCAACAAATTCCTTACATAAGATCAGTCCTAAACCGGTGCCAATTTCGCCTCCGGTTCCTTTTGTTGAATAATTTCCTTCCATATTAAACAGATGTTCAATACGTTCTTTTTCAATACCTACTCCCGTATCTTTAACCGATATTTCCAAAACCTTATTTCTATAGTTTTCTGTATCAATTAATTCACAGGCAGAAATTACCACACTTCCACCTTTGGGGGTGAATTTTACTGCATTGGAAATTAAATTCCGTAAAACGGTTGAAAGCATATATTTATCTGCGTAAACAATTAGACTGTCTTTCAGTTCAGAATATAAGTTAATAGATTTTTTCTTTGCTGCCTGATTATAATACTCAACAATTTCCTTAATCAAAGCAGATAAATTAATTGGTTCAGGTTGAAATTTAAGAATACCTTCCTGACTTTTTGACCAATCTAAAAGATTTTCCAGTAATTTATAACTTCGGTTGGCTTGCTCGTTGAGGAGCTGAATAATATTTTCAATTTGTTCTTTATCAAAATTATTAATTTCATCTAAAATTAAATCGGTTGCACCAATAAATTGGCCAAAGGCACCTTTTAAATCATGTGATAAAATTGAAAAAAACTTATTTTTTGAGGTATTTGACTCTTTGAGCTTTTTTTCCAACACTTTTTTTTCTGTAATATCTTCAAGTGCACCGTCAAAGTACATGGGTTTACCGTTTTCTGTAACCAAATGTCCTGCATCGCGAACATAAACGATTCTGTTATCGGAGGTTTTGATTTGAAACTCATCGGAGTATTCACCTTGTTCTATCCATTGTTTTAATTTCTGTTTTCTATAATCTTTATCAACAAATGTTTCGGCAACATCTTTAATGTCATATTTGTTAGCGTAATTAAAAATCTTTAATAATTGTTTATTGGCAAAAATCAGTTTTCCGTCTATTGTAGTACGGTATATTCCAATCGGGATATTGTCTAAAAATTCTTTATAACTACTTTCTGCTTTTTCTATACATTTTTTTTGTTCATCTTTATCAAGTTCCAGTTCACCGATATATCCAATGTGTTTGCCTGTTTCATAAAATAAGATGCTTAAAGTAAGAATACACTTAGTTTTAGAGTCATTATTTAATTTTATAGTTAAATGTGTAGTTTTATTTTTATCTGTGAGTTTTTTCAGTTCTTTTTTAATAGTGTTTGTATATTCGGCTGCAAATATATTGAGGTAGTTTTTATACATTAAATCATTTGCCGAATTTGCAAATAAACGTTGGAAACCACTTGTGAAAAATAGTGTACCTTTCCTGTCAAAAGCGAAAATTGCTTTTTCAAATTTATCCTGTATTTTTAATCTGCTTAAAAACATTATATTAATATCAGTATTATCTCATTTCTCACAAGGAATTGTAAAATAAAAAACGGAGCCTTCTCCTTTTTTCGAAATCAGCCATATATTTCCTCCCAAGATTTGAATTAATCCTTTTGCTATTGATAAGCCAAGTCCCGTTCCTCGATGTTTTTTTGTTGTCGAATCGTCGGATTGGCGAAAACGGTCAAAAATAATTTTGCATTTTCGGGCTGATTCCGGCTCCCGAATCTTTGACAAAAAATAAAACTCTGTTATATTCTTCTTTTCCGCATGGATATTCATTGCTTTCACTTAAAGCCTCAATAAAGCGTGCACCAAAAGCAACAAAACCTTTTTCAGTAAATTTTAATGCATTGTTTATTAAATTGCTTATTATTTGATGAAGCCGGAATCTATCGGAAAATAATATTTCTTTATCCTTGGGTAACTTATAGTCCAGCATTAATTCAATATTTTTTTGCTTGCTATGTTTAATTTGAGCAGCAAATAATGATTTTAATTCCAATAACAGATGACTAATATTAAATTCGCTCTTTATAATTTTTACTTCTCCTACTTCAATTTTAGAAATGTCCAAGATATCATTAATAATATGCAAAAGTTGGTCGCTGCTTTGCCTTATAATTTGGATGTATTTTTGTTTTTGCTTATCGGGTAAATCGCCAACAGCCAAAAGTTCTGAAAAACCTACAATGCCATTCATCGGTGTTCTTATTTCATGCGACATATTTGCCAAAAATGCTGATTTCAAGCGATCGCTTTCCTCTGCCTTTTTCTTTGCCTCAATTAATTGTACTTGGGCTTTTTTCATGTCGGTAATGTCAAAAATATTTCCTATACCAGAAGGTGTTCCTTGATACATGATAAGTCCTGTCGAAAAATCAATCCACTTTACAGTGCCTTTTTTTGTTCTTAGTTTTATCTCATATCTGTTTATTACATCTTCTTTTCTCATTCTTTTATGTCCGCGTTCACGAATGATGGCTTTCATATCTTCATGTACCACATCCCAAAACTTCATCGATAATAATTCTTGCTCACTATATCCGGTAATATTGCAGGTAGCTTTATTTACATAAACAAAATTATTGTTTTGATAAATAAAAATTCCTGTTGGGCTTAAATCGTCTAATTCTTTAAACTTTTGTTCACTT
>JAKIUH010000195.1 GCA_021647685.1 Bacteroidales bacterium | reverse complement strand
TCATGAATTCTACCTCTTTTTACATTTTTCAATTCTTTAACAAATGATAGTTTTTCGGCATCAATACCATCAGCATCATAAATATAACCGCTCGAATCGGATAAAGTAACCACTTTTGCTCCTAATTCAGTTGCTTTTTCCGTAGCAAATTGAGCTACATTACCCGAACCAGAAATCACTGCTATTTTTCCATTTAAGGATTCTCCAACTTCTTTTAACATCATGTCTGAAAAATAAACAACTCCATAACCAGTCGCTTCCGGACGAATTAGAGAACCTCCGTAACTCATTCCTTTACCGGTTAATACCCCTGTAAATTCATTTCTTATTTTTTTGTATTGACCAAACAAAAAACCAATTTCTCTACCACCAACACCTATATCTCCGGCAGGCACATCTGTATTAGCTCCAATATGTTTAGACAATTCTGTCATAAATGATTGACAAAATTTCATTACTTCATTGTCTGATTTTCCTTTTGGATCAAAATCAGATCCACCTTTCCCACCACCCATTGGCAGTGTGGTTAAACTATTTTTAAAGACTTGTTCGAATGCTAAAAATTTTAGAATTCCTAAAGTTACCGAAGGGTGGAAACGCAAACCTCCTTTATAAGGTCCAATTGCACTGTTCATTTCTATACGAAAACCTCTGTTTACCTGAATGTTTCCCTTATCATCCAACCAAGGAACTCTAAACATAATAACACGTTCGGGTTCAACCATTCTTTCAAGGATTTTTCCGTGCTCATATTTCGGATTTTCTTCAATAAAAGGAATCACAGATTCAACAACTTCGCTAACAGCCTGGTGAAATTCAACTTCCCCGGGATTTTTGGCAATTACTTTTGCCATAAAGTCATCTAATACGTATGCCATAGTATTTCATTTTAGGTTAATTAATAATGCTTTAAAGGTAATTAATTTTTTTTGAATTAGATGTAATTTTTTTTGAAATAATAAATGATTTTTATCATGTTTTAGCTTAATCTTCAATATTTTAGCAACTTACAATTAAGATGTTGAATAACAGATAATTATTTATACATAAACAGTCCCTGTTTTTCATTTTTATTTTGTAAAATTGTTAGTTTTTGTGCTTTAAAAAAACAGTAATTTTTTTATGGATTATATTACCTTAAATCAGAAAAAGTATTTTTAATTACTTCCATCCGTTAAGATTTTTATATCTTTATCTTTAACAAACTTTAACCAATAAACAATGTCTATAATAAAAAATACTGATAATTATATATTGGGCGAATCAAGCCATGCAAACAAGGAATACACAGGCTTGTACAAACTTAGCAAACTCATTAAGGAAGAAAACCCAAAAAAACAAACTTTGGAACAAGCATGTGCAGTTTTAACGGAATATTTTTTACCGGAAAAAGATGTAAATATCCGTATTAAATATGATGGCGAAAAATATTGTTTAGATTGCAGTAGTTTTCAAAAAAGTAAATTTAAAATTGAACGATCATTCCAAACCATTTATCGGAACAAAGCAATTATTGAAGTTTTTTATACCGGCAAACAAGAATCCGTTAGTTTTACAAAAGAGGAAAGTGATTTTATAAAAAAAGCTTCAGTAATTATAGCTTCCTATCTAAATGAAATTGAAATTACACTAAGCGCCCAAATCCATCAAAAAAAACAATATAAAATCCTTTCTCAACAAAAAGAAAAATTTAAAATACTATCCTGTTTAAGTAATATGCAGGAAATTGTTAAATCGCAAAAACCGCTTTCCAACACATTGCAACAAATTGCTTTTGAACTCCAAAAATCAATGGAATATCCTGATTATTATATTGTACGTATCCTGTATAATGATAAAATTTATTCTTCGCCTAAAGATTTTCCTAAAACCAAGCTGTTAAATACAAAATGGACCATTAAAGAGCCTTTTGAAACAATCCAAGGAACCGGAATGATTGCCGTAAATCTATTAAAAGAACTGCCTGATAAAAGTATCAGCATTTTCAATTTTGAAGAAAAAGATTTGGTAAGAAAAGCGGCAGACATGATTACAAAATACATCAACAATTACCAAAAAGAAGAAAATGTAGAAAAAAAAGAAACACAACTGGATCAAATTGCGAAAAAACGTTTTGTAAGAAATTTTTTATATAAAAATAATTTTGCACGCGATATTTTTCATGATTTAATGCCTTATAAAGTTAAAGAAATTCTTTTATTTGCAAGTCTTTACGATGCTTTTAGCATAGAAAAAGAAGGAAGAATATCCGACCATATTCTTGGAGAATATTATCAACTTAACCTGACTACCGTTCCAAGAATAACCGCTGTATCAACAAAAGATGAAGCCTTTGCACAACTAAATCAAAAATATTTTGATTTAATCATCATTATGTCCGGATTGGATAAAAAAATGCCCATTAAGCTCAGCCGTTTTATCAACAAAAAATTTGGCTACATACCCACTTATCTACTGGTCAATAACAATACAGATATATCCTATTATCAAGAGCTTAAATATATAGATAATGTTTTTGTTTGGAATGGTGATTCGCGTATATTTTTTACAATGACCAAATTACTCGAAGACAAAATGAATGTAGAAAATGATACAAAAATCGGCTATTCGCGAATTATTTTATTAGTAGAAGATTCTGCCCGCTATTATTCAAGATACCTACCTTTATTATATACAAATGTACTTAACCAAACCAAAAGAATTATTGATGATGTCAGTAAAATGGACGAACTCTATAAAGTACTGCGGTTACGTGCGCGTCCTAAAGTACTTCTGGCTTCAAATTATGAGCATGCAATAGAAATCTTTGAAAAATATAAAAATAATATTCTTTGCCTAATCAGTGATGTGAAATTTCCAAAAGATGGAAAGTTAACAAAAGATGCCGGTTTTCAACTAATCAGCCATGTCCGAAAACAAATTCCGGATTTGCCGATAGTAATGCAATCATCAAATATTGAAAATGAAAAATTGGCAAACCGGCAAGGACTTAAATTTATCTATAAAAATACAGAAGCTTTATTACAAGAAATTCGTAATTTTATTGAAGTCAATCTGGGTTTTGGAAATTTCATTTTTAAAGATGAAGAAGGAAACCGCTACGAAGAAGCTAAAAATTTAGAGGAGTTTAAAGAAAAACTAAAAATTATTCCTGAAAAATCAATAAACTATCATGCCGGTAAAAATCATTTTTCCTTATGGCTCACGGCACGTGGCGAAATTCAAATTGCCAAACTGCTGGCTCCACTGCAAATTGACGATTTTCCTTCCATAGAGCATCTGCGCACCCACCTCATCAATGTAATTGAGGAACTGATGCACGAACGCACCAAAGGAAAAACCGTTGATTTTCGCGAAAACTCAATTTGGGACGAAGGAACCATTGCTATTTTAGCATCCGGTGCTTTGGGAGGAAAAGGGCGCGGACTTGCTTTTATCAACTCTTTACTTTACAGTTTTGATTTATCAGAATTTATACCCAAAATAAACTTACGTGCTCCACGAACCGCAATAATCGGCATTGATGAATTTGAACTTTTTTTAGATAAAAATGAACTAAGTAACTGGGTTTATAAAGTAAACGACTATGAAAAAATCAAAAAACGCTTTTTAGATGCTTCTTTATCCGAAAGATTAATTGTAAAACTGGAACTATTGCTCAGGCAAACCCATAAACCTTTAGCCGTACGCTCATCCGGTTTGTTTGAAGATTCATTAATGCAACCCTTTGCCGGTATTTTTGCTACTTATATTTTACCCAACTCGCACGAAAACCTGCAAATCAGGCTGCATCAAGTTTGTCAAGCAATAAAATTGGTTTACGCCTCTGTTTTTTCAAAAACTTCCCGTGATTATATCAATGCAATTAATTATAAAATCGAAGAAGAACGCATGGCAGTAATCATTCAAGAAGTAGTAGGAAATCAATACGATGAAGTATATTATCCGCACATAAGCGGCACTGCACAATCTTATAATTATTATCCTTTTGCCCACATGGAACCCGAAGACGGATTTGCAGTATGTGCCATTGGTTTAGGAACTTATGTAGTTTCCGGCGAAAAAGCCTATCGCTTTTGCCCCAAATATCCGACACTGGTAAACAACAGCCCTAAAGACCAATTTTTAAATTCGCAAGTTGAGTTTTATGCCGTAAACCTGGCAAACAAAGCCATTAATTTATTAAAAGGCGAAGAAGCCGGTCTTGCAAGATTAGATATTTACGATGCAGAACGGCATGGAACGCTTAAACATTCGGCATCCGTTTACGACCCCGAAAACGACATTATTTCGCCCGGTTTAGACAAAGCAGGTCCACGCATCGTTAATTTTGCAAACATACTTAAATACAACTACATCCCGCTATCCGAAACAATCAGTTCGGTACTCGATATTGTGAAAGAAGCCCTCGGAAGCCCTGTAGAAATAGAATTTGCAGTTGATTTAAACAAAGACTTTGACCGAAGAGCCACTTTCTACCTTCTACAAATAAAACCCCTGATAGGCAATGCAGACGACTATGTAATTGACTTGGATAAAATTGACCGCAGCAGTTTAATTTTATATACCGAAAACGGTATGGGCAACGGACAAATTGACAACATCACTGATGTCGTTTATGTAGATAAAGACACTTTTGATAAATCAAAAACAAAAGAAATAGCATTAGAAATTGAAGAAATTAATAAAAAAATGGGTGATGAAAATAAAAAATACGTACTCATCGGTCCCGGACGCTGGGGCACACGCGACCCATGGATAGGCATACCGGTAAATTGGACACAAATATCCAATGCAAAAATTATTGTCGAAACCAGTCTTGCTGATTTTCCGCTTGATGCATCAGCAGGCTCACATTTTTTTCATAACGTAACCTCTATGAATGTAGGTTACTTTTCGATTCAGCATCATTCTGATAAATGCTTGATAAACTGGGATATTCTGGCACAGCAGCAAGTAATCGAACAAAAAAAATACATTAAACACATACGTTTTTCCAAACCTTTAAGCATAAAAATGGATGGTAAAAAACGTATTTCATTAATTCAATGGAAAAAAGACTAATTTGTTTGCAGATATTAAGGAATAATATAACATTTGTCATATTTTGGGTGGCAAACGGGCTTTCCGCTCATAGTCCTCAAAGCCAAAGCCGGCAAAACATCGGCAAAAAAGTAGCTCCGTTCCTACGCTCTTTTTTGCCGTGTTTTGCATGCGGCTTGACTTTTGCGGGCTATCCGCTGCAATCCCTGCCACAGGTGCAAGCACAATCCCCCTACTGAAAAATTCCGTTGAATATTTTAGCTAACGAAGGGATATAAAAAGTAAAATTAAGTGTTAATGAAAGAAATTAATAAAATATAAACAACTGATAATCAGCAACTAATTTTAACGTTAGTTGGAATATTAACAATTCAGCTGATAAAAAAATTAAATACAATAAATCATCACAAAATGAAAGAAAAAAAACTAAACCTGATAAATACACGAAAATTTCAATTTCCCGATATTAATTTCGATAAATTAATGCAAAAAAGAATACATAAAGTATTGCTAATTTGCAGTAATTACGATGCATTCATGCTCGAAGAAGACGGACGCATAGACGAACAAATCTTTAACGAATACGTAGCATTAAACCTCCGCTATCCGCCACAATTCATACATGTATCCTCAGCATCGCAAGCATTTAATGCATTGCGCAAACAAGATATCGATTTAGTAATCGAAATGTTATCCGTTGGCGAACTGGCACCCTTTGAATTAGCCAAAAGAATTAAAAAACGACACCCACAAATACCGATTGTTGTTTTAACACCCTTTTCACGCGAAGTTACAAAAACACTCGAAAAAGAAGACCTAAGCAGTATCGACTATGTATTTTGCTGGCTGGGAAATGCTGATATTTTACTGGCTATCATTAAATTAATCGAAGACAAAATGAATGTTTCCTATGATGTAAAACAAGTAGGAGTACAAACCATTCTGTTGGTTGAAGATTCAGTCAGGTTTTATTCAAGCTATTTGCCCAATATCTATAAAATTATTTTCAAGCAATCGCAAAAATTTATGGCAGAAGGTTTAAACGAGCATCAAAAAATGCTGCGTTTACGCGGACGCCCAAAAATACTTTTAGCCCGTAACTACGAAGAAGCACGTCATCTTTACAATAAATACAAAAGAAACCTACTTGGAGTAATATCCGATGTTAGTTACAAACGACGTGGAAAAAGAGATAAAGCTGCCGGCATCCGTTTATTTAAACGTATTAAAGAAGATGCACCTTATTTGCCACTACTTCTTCAATCATCTGATGCAGATAATTATAAAATTGCCAAAGAAATAAAAGTGGGCTTCATACATAAAAATTCAAAAAATCTGGCAAGAGAGTTACGTAATTTTATTAATGAATATTTTGCTTTTGGCGATTTTGTTTTCAGAAACCCTGAAACCGGAGAAGAAGTTTTAAGGGTGCCTGATTTAAAATCTTTGCAACAAAACCTTTACAATATTCCTGACATCTCATTTGAATACCATATTTCACGCAATCATTTTTCAAAATGGTTAAACGCAAGGGCACTTTTCCCACTTGCCGAATTATTCAAATATCTAAGCAAAGAAGATTTTAAAGACCTTGATCATGCCCGAAACTTTTTACACGATGCTATTTCTTATTTTCGTTTAAACAAAGGGCGCGGTGTAATTGCCAAATTTTACAGAGCAACTTACGATGAGTACTTAAATTTTACACGAATAGGCAACGGCTCTATTGGAGGTAAAGCACGCGGTCTGGCTTTTTTGGATTCATTAATTAAAAAAAATCAAGGATTAGATGAATTTGATAATGTAGTCATCTCAATTCCAAGAACTGTAGTACTTACCTCACAAGTTTTTGATGAATTTATTGAGCAAAATAACCTCCTACCCTTTGCATTATCTGATTCCGAGGATGAAGAAATTTTACAAAAATTCATAGCAGCAAAAATGCCAGACAGAACAGTACGCGACCTAAAAGCTTTTCTGAAAGTAACGCACAGTCCAATTGCCATTCGCTCATCAAGTCTTTTAGAAGATTCTCACTACCAGCCTTTTGCAGGAGTTTATTCAACCTATATGATTCCTAATACAGATAATCAAGAGCAAATGATGAAAATGCTCACCGATGGTATTAAAGCTGTTTACGCCTCTGTTTACTATAAATCAAGCAAATCCTATATGCGGGTAACAAGCAATGTTATTGATGAAGAAAAAATGAGTATTATTTTACAAGAAGTATGCGGCTCAAAATATGGCGATAAATATTACCCGACACTTTCAGGAGTAGTTCGTTCGGTAAATTTTTACCCTATCGAACCGGAAAAACCGGAAGATGGGGTGGCAAATATTTGCCTTGGTTTGGGAAAACAAATTGTAGAAGGCGGCAGAACATTACGTTTCTCACCTAAATATCCAAAAAAGATATAAATTACGGAAACAACAATTATTGCAAATCTTTATATTTTTATTGAACTATCGAAAAAATAACTTCGATATTCTCTCTCCCTTTCGTCAGGAAAGTTAAGGGATATTGGGTTTAATTTACCTTTGTACTCTGTCCTAGAATCCATTAAGATTTTTTAAAACTATCACAACAAATACACCATCTGGTAATAAAGCCCTAATCAGGGTTTATTTATACAACTCGATTACCGTTAAAAATACTCTTTTGAATATTTTTGTAAAAGAAATAAAAAAAAGCGAAGAACTACGATTTCGCAATAATAAAAAAAGTTGATTAATCCATTAATATTAAGGAACATCTGTTAAAAACTTCTTTACCCGGGCAATTATTTACTCATTAAATTAAGTTTTAATTGTGTGAGTACTTTTTTTGTGTATAGCGGAAATTCGCTGTTCATCATCCAGCCATAATAACCCGGTTGTTCGCGTAATACTTTTTCTACAGGTACTCCTTTATTTTTCCCAAAGTTAAAGGTTTCAACACCATTTTCGTCATACACTATTCTTCCCGCAAAATCTAC
>JAKIUH010000194.1 GCA_021647685.1 Bacteroidales bacterium | reverse complement strand
CCATAATCGGGTGTAGAGAATCCTTTTTCTTGTAAAAATTTAACTGTTTGCTGTACTTTGTTCCACATAACGTTTAATTTGAGTTTTAAAACTTTTTTCTTCCGTTCCATCGGAAATTAAAAATGCTGTTTTTATAGGTAAATAATAAACATCTTTATGACCTATAAAATTACGAACATAATCTTTTTCGGTCGTTAAAATGATTTTTTTAGTTGATTTTAGTTTCGAAAATTCTTTTTCAATATGACTAATATCTTTATTTGTAAAATTATGATGATCTTTATATTTTAAATGCTTAAATTTTATTTTTTTTGTGTCTAAATGTCTTTTTATTGCAGCCCTTACCTTTCGCACTAAATCAAAAGATGTCCAGTTTAATGGCTTATCAAACAACAAAACTTCTCCTTCTTTAAAACAATAAGTAGTTTCCGGAACTTTGGACATAAACGGGAAAATAATTAATAATTGTAAAATAAAATTTACTAAAGTAAAAATCTTCTTTTAAAAAAGTATGTGAACCTGCAAAAGTAATAAAAATTAGTCTTTTTCATAAAATTATTAGGTCTTTTTCAAAAAATATTTGTATTTTTCTAATCTTGAAACTTCAAATTGTTTGACAAAACATTTGAATATTTGGCTTCTGATGATTGGTTTGTTAGATAAACTGTTTGACTATCAACCTACGAGCAAATATACTAAATTAAATATTAGGAATATGAATGAATGCATTGACATAAATATCCGCAAAGAACTTATAAATTTTCGTCCGGATGATTCTCGTGTTATCACAAAATTTTTTACACCGGGAAATAATAACAGGGAATATAATATCATAAGTAGAATTTTAACCCTCTCGGAAAAAGAATCGGAAAAGATTTTAGTACAAACCATTGCTCGTTTTGAACATCGGCATAGAAATATTAAAAGAATTTTTAAAGATAATTTTGAGCGCATAAATACCGAAGGAGATTTATCCATGCTTTCGTTGAATCAAAAACTGTTAATTGGTGCTTATTTTACTATGGAATATTCCATTGAATCTGCTGCTTTGTTTAATCCTTCCATTGTACCGGCTCCCAGTCAGGATACCGGTTCCGGTTTACTGAACGTAATTATTAGTTTCCGTGCCGTTGGCGAAGGGCATATATCGTCTATTGTTTTCAGAAAAGGCAAAATAAACGAAAAAGGCATCTTGGATGTGGAGACCAAAAGCGCAACTGTTGAAAAAGCTAAAATCATCCCAAATCACACTTATCAAAAAGAATCTTTTATATCAAAACTGAAAGAACTGAAAAGTTATGATTTGGTTAAAGATATTTTTGATAATCTGTTGGATGAATTTACCTATAAGGAGCTTCTAGAAAGTATTGCACGTTTTAAAAAAAAGAAAGAAAAAAAGAAAAAAAAGGTGGTTAGTGAAAAAGTACCGCGTTACATTCAAACCATTGAGGTATTGGAATGGTTGGCAGAGTCAACCTACAGTGTTCAGTTTGACAAAGGCTTGGACATATCGGGCAGGGTATTGTTTCCCATGTCAAAGAACGACAGTAAAGGTTTGGAAGATGCCCGCTTCGTTCTATTTACTGATACTAATGGCAGCAAACGTTATTATGCCACCTATACTGCTTATAACGGGCGTACAATTCTTCCTCAATTAATAGAAACAGAAGATTTTGTAAATTTTAAGATTACTACATTAAATGGTAAAGGTTCTCAAAATAAAGGAATGGCGCTTTTCCCCGAAAAAATTAAGGGTAAATATGCCATGATTTCGCGTAACGATAATGAAAATTTATTTATTATGTTTTCTGATGATATATATTATTGGGAAAATCCTCAATTATTAAAAGAACCTGAATTGTATTGGGAATTTTTTCAAATTGGAAATTCCGGTTCGCCTTTAAAGACTGAAAAAGGTTGGTTGTTAATTACACACGGAGTTGGTCCTGTTCGCAGCTATTATTTGGGAGCTGTTTTATTGGATTTGAAAAATCCTCAAAAAGTAATTGCACGCCTTGAGGAGCCTTTACTTATGGCTGATGAAAATGAACGCGACGGCTATGTGCCCAATGTGGTGTATTCTTGTGGAGCAATTATCCACAATAAACGTTTAATAATTCCTTATGCAATGTCCGATACACGTTCAGGCATTGCAAGTTTATTATTAAACGATTTATTGTGCAAAATGAAAACTGTATAAGTAATTGAAAATTAAATTTTAGGGTATTTATTAATTTAAACTTGAATTATCCGCTTATCTAAATTTTCTTTTTTTAAAAAAGCTCATCAATATTTTCCGGCGGATCGCCCCAAACGGCTTTTTCACCTATTACAACAATGGGACGCTGCAATAGTTTTAAATTTTCTGAAATAATTTTTATCCATTCATCATCGTTAAAGTTTTTACCTTTATAATTTTCTTTAAATATTTTTTCTTGCTTGCGAATCATTTCTTCAGGTTTTTTACCCAGTTTTTTGAAAATTTCTTTTAATTCAGCTTCGCTAAGCCCTGTTTTTAAGTATTCTATTATTTCAAAGTCTTTGGTTTTTGTTTCAAGGTATTGTAAACCTGCACGACTTTTTTTACAACGCGTGTTATGATAAATTTTAATGTTCATGACTTATTTTTATTGGTTATTATTATCAATTCATTTTTTATAGGCAAAATAAACAGAAGTTCCCCATGAGGCTTTTTTACGTTTTACTAACGGAAAAAATATTTTTAGTTCATCACAAAATGTTTCCTTAAAGTTTTTATAGTCGCTTTTTTCAAAATATTCCAAAATTTGTGCAATAAGTGGTGTTTTCCCATAATAATCATTGACAATAATTAGTTCTCGGGCAATACGTTTCATTTCTTTAAGTATTTTTTCGCGATAATCACGTCCGAAACCATGCAACATAAACGATGCAGTAACGATATCAAACGAATTATCCTCAAATTTAACTAAATTAGTTGCATCGTCCACACTAAAAGTAATTTGTGGAGCATATCTTTTTTGTGCACGATGAATCATTTTTTCAGCAAAATCTATTCCATGAACTTTTTCTGCACCGTATTTTTTAAATAATGCTGCCCAAGCACCGGGACCCGTACCTAAATCTAAAACACTTTTGTTTTTTAAATCAACTTCTTCCAAGACTTGTTTTATGGCTTTTCCAAAACCTTTTTTTACTTGCTTGTCCAACGCACTGTAAAACGGTGCAATAAGATTAAAAATTTGTTGATGTCTTATAATCGGGTTTTTACTAAAAATCATGAATATACTTTTTTATTAATATTGAGCATACTTTTATCTAAAAATAGATATAGTTTAATAAAATATGCTAATCTGCTGTATCATGTTTTGATTATTTGTGCTAATAAATTTTAATGTATTGATAAACCTTAAATCCGCAAGTATGGGTGTAAATGTATTAATTAACAGCTTGTTGTGAAAAATATACTTTACTTTTTATAATTAATTCACACCCTGACTATCAGCAAACAAATGGAGATATGCGGATTTAAGAATAAAACAAAATTAATAATATTTTAGAAAAAAAACAGTGTGTATTTATACACAAATAATAATGGCAAGATTTGCCTTTACTAAAAGAAGGAATGACAACCTTGTAAATTACAAAACTGCTTGGTGTTTAATATCTCAAGTACCGCCTTTGTTGTATTTCAAATGGATGTCACGATTTAAGTTTCTGAAATAAAAACATATCTGCAAAATTATCCTTTAAATAATAAGGTAAATAGTTTGGAAAAAATTATTAAATGACTTAACTTAAGGCTCAAAATCATCCTTGTGCAGAGTTTTGCTTATTCATTCAAAAGAGGGAATTTAATAAATTTAAAAATGAAAGTAAGAATAATTAGCTTGATAAAAAGAATAATTCGAGTAAAAATATTAATAAATTATATGTTTATTGTTTTTTTGCTAATTTTTTTTAGCTGTACGAAAACTGAAAATCCGGTACAACAAAGCGGGCTTTTTCATAAAACCGTAATGGTAGAAGATTTAAATAGAAAATATGCAATATATATACCTGGAGGTATTGAAAATAAAACCGTTCCCTTAATTTTTGAGTTGCATGGGGGAGGAATATATATTGAGGATATGACCGGAGAAAGTGGGTATAAAACACCCTATAAACTTTGGATGACACTTGCCGAAAGAGAAAAGTTTATTGTAGTTTATCCGGAAGGTATGGATGGTAAATATAATAAACCTACATGGAATGATTGTAGAGCAGATTGTATTGTAAGCTCCAATGCAGATGATGTTTATTTTATTGAAACTTTAATTAATATCATTTCAAAAAACTATCAAATAGATGAAAATAGAATTTATGTGTCAGGGACATCTAATGGTGGCTTTATGGCACTTAGGCTTGCTGTTGAATTTGGTGACAGAATTGCTGCAGTAGCTGCAATTGCTGCAGCAATGCCTGCTGTATCTGATTGTAACCAACCGGTTAAACCAATATCAATATTATTTATGAATGGTACTGATGATAATCATATGCCTTATTACGGTGGCTATGTATCAAATCCTCCTAACCCTGATTATGGTTCAGCTATGTCCACTGAAAATTCAGTGAAATTTTGGGTGAATTTTAATAATACAGATACAGTTCCTGATACTTTTGTTTATCCTGATATAGACACTACTGATGGCGGAATTGTTGAACGATTTTCTTATCGAAATGGAGTGAAAGAAACAGAAGTTATTTTTTATAAAGTAAATGGAGCAGGGCATTCGGCTCCAAGCATTCAAGAACAATACTCCGAATTATTTGAGCAGTACTTTAACAAACAAAATCATGATATAGAAATGACAACAGAAGTGTGGAACTTTTTTAAAAATAAAACATTAAATTAACGCAGTAATTAACCGAAGGTTAATAAAAACCTTCGGTTACTCATTCTTTTTATTTTATAACACCCAATTCTTTACCGATTTTAATAAATGCGGCAACTGCCTTGTCTAGATGTTCACGCTCATGTGCTGCTGATAATTGAATACGGATACGTGCTTGTCCTTTTGCCACAACAGGATAATAAAAACCAATTACATAAATTCCTTCGTCCAACAATTTGGCAGCAAAATCTTGCGAAAGTTTAGCATCGTACAGCATTAAAGCAATAATTGCCGAATCCGATGGTTTTAAATCAAAACCGGCAGCACTCATTTTTTCTTTAAAATAAGCTGCATTATCCATTAATTTATCACGCAACTCTGTGGTTTCACTTAATAAATCCATTACTTGAATTGCAGCTCCAATAATTGCCGGAGAAAGTGAATTGGAAAATAAATACGGACGTGAACGCTGACGCAACATATCAATAATTTCTTTTCTTCCGGTAGTAAATCCGCCAAGCGCACCACCCAGGGCTTTACCTAAGGTGCTTGTAATAATATCTACACGTTTCATTACATTATGATATTCATGGGTTCCCCGTCCTGTTTTTCCAATAAAACCGGATGCATGACTATCATCTACCATGACCAGCGCATTGTATTTTTCAGCTAAATCGCAAATAGTATTTAATTTGGCTATATCGCCATCCATTGAAAATACACCATCGGTAACAACGATACGATGCCTTTGTGCTTGTGCTAATTTTAATTGTTCTTCCAAATCATTCATATCCGAATGTTTGTAACGATAACGTGCTGCTTTGCTTAGGCGCACTCCGTCAATAATTGAGGCATGGTTTAACTCATCGGAAATAATGGCATCTTCTTTGGTGAAAATTGGTTCAAAAACCCCACCGTTTGCATCAAAAGCTGCTGCATATAAAATGGTGTCTTCCATACCGAAAAAATCGGCAATTTTTTGCTCCAGCTCTTTATGAATATCTTGTGTTCCGCAGATAAAACGTACTGAGGACATCCCGTAGCCATGTGTATCCAAAGCTTTTTTAGCAGCTTCAATTACTTTTGGGTGCGATGAAAGTCCCAAATAATTATTTGCACAAAAATTCAGTACTTTTTGTCCTGTATTCAGTTCTATTTCTGCGCCTTGTGGTCCGGTAATAATACGCTCTCTTTTATATAAGCCGGCTTCATCAATACTTTGAAGCTCTTTTTTTAAAAAATCTTTTAATTTTCCGTACATAATTTTTTAGATATTAAATGTTGGTTTTATTTTAGGACATAAGCTATTGCCCTATGCAAATTTATAATAAAAATACGGCGAAAAAAATACTTTTGCAACATATATAGAAAGTGCTTGATCATAAATAAGAGCTAAGCTCTAATTACAAAACGTTTTGAAGTCCGTTGGACTTTCAAAAGTTTTAAAAACTTCAAATCGTCCGTTAGGACATTTGAACGTTTCAATAAAGGTACAGGAATGCGGCAGGGGGTGAAGCGGATAGCCCGCAAAAGCCAAGCCATTTGCAAAACACAGCAAAAAAGAGCGGCGGAACAGAGCTACTTTTTTGCCGATGTTTTGCCGGCTTTGGCTTTGAGGACTATGAGCGGAACACCCGTAGCCGCCCAAAAAATAATTAATTTATTTAAACCACTCGGGCTTTTTAAATTCTGTATTGTAAATGTATTCGGCAGCCATTTTTAATTCGTTTTCGGGATAATTTAATTGAGGCATGAGTTCAAATTGTTTTAAAGCGCCGAACATCATGGCTTTATCAAGCTCGGGCTCTTTGGTGAAATTAACGATACCCTTAATGAAATCTTCTTTGTTTGGATAAACACGGCTGTATTTTTTCTTGATATTTACCATGGGGGGTGCCAACATTTCGTTGCGCGGACGATCAACATCGTGGCATATTTTGCAACGACTGTTGTAAACACTTTCCGGATTCTGCTCTTGTGGTGCCAGTTGCGGGCTAATCTTGGCGATATTTTTAGAGATATTTTCTTTGCTATTATCGTATAAATAGGAGGCGATTGCTTTAATTGTTTCTACATTGTAATTCATTTTAGGCATTAGATTATAGGTATTTACAGCATCGCTCAGTAATGCTTTATCTTTTTGTGGCTGACTAACAAAATTTGTGATTGCTTTCACAAAATCTTCCTTGCTTTTGTATTTTTGCTTATATACGCTTGTAAATTCTGAAATTAGGGGTGCTAGTTGTTTTGTTTGTAATTTACTTTTTTGATGACAGATTACGCATTTATTGTACAATAAAACATCGGGATTGTTTGAACCTACATTTTGAACGGTTTTAAAACTTCCATGTTCCTTTTTAAAATGTTCGTCGTACCAAGCGGGTTGGGGTAGTTCGTTTTCAAAAATATAGGAGGCAATTTGTTCTAAATCTTTTTGGTTGTAGCCTAATTTGGGCATGATGTTAAATTTTTCTTTTGCTTTGGTCATGAGTACTTTATCTTCGTGAGGGTTTTCGGTAAAAGCCACCATTGCTTTTACAAAATCTTCTTTTTTATCATAACTCATTTTATAGCGGCGCTGTACCGAAACCATCGGCGGTGCAATTGCGTTTGCTTCGGATGTGCCTAAATCATGACAAATTAGGCATTTGTTACGGTATAATTGTTCAATATCCTGTTTATTGTACTGAACAATTTGATTGGTATCGCTTGGATTATCCGATCGGTTTTGCGTGTTGTTGTTTTGATTACAAGCTGTAATAAAAATGAATAGAAGCGTAATTAATGATAAACTTTTTATAAGTACCATATTTTTATATTTAGGGTTTGACATATATAAATACGACACTTTTTTGTGGAAAAACTTGTGTTTTGATTGAAATTAAATTGATAATAACCGTTTAACCGCCTGCAACTGCCGGGAAAATGGATATGGTGGTGTCTTTATCGATAAGGGTTTCTAATTTTTGAAGGTGTAAAACATTTACCCCATCTAGCAGAATAATTACTCCGGGTATGAGTGCATCGTTTCGGATAAGTTTTTTTACCAAATCAAAATTTATTGCTTCGGAAACAATTTTTAGCATATCCAAAACATTTACGGGTTTATCAATATTGACATCAATAACTTTTAATCCCGTATCTAAACGAATAGTTGCAAAGAGTTTTATGGAAAGTTTCATTTT
>JAKIUH010000193.1 GCA_021647685.1 Bacteroidales bacterium | reverse complement strand
ATCAAAATACTTTTTACCGACTACTTGGTAACTGTATTTCTGCTTTGCATTTTTTGCAATAAATTCGGTATTAAATTTATTATAGTTCCCAATCATTTCTATAATTTTCAAAGCTAATTGATTTTCATTTTGTTTTTCGACTAAATAGCCGTTTGTATCATCAATCATTTCAGGAATACCGCCCACTGCTGATGAAATTACAGGCAAACCGCTTACAAGTGCCTCTGAAATCACACAAGGAGCATTCTCATAATTGCTAAACATTAATAAAATATGATGTTGCCTCATAATTTGAGCTACATCCGAATACGAAACTACACCAATAAAATTAATAATATCCTTAGGAATACCAATTTTATGTACATATTGTTCATAATCTTCATAATTATTTGTTCCAACAAAAGTAATTTTGAAATTCGGACTCAAAAAGTAGGCTTTTTTGACGGCATTAAGCATACCTGTAATATTTTTAATTCGGTCTGTCATTCCCGAAATATGAACAATATTAAATATATCCGGCTTTTTTATTTCTTTTACAGGAAAAAAAACATTGGTATCCACAACATTTGGTACTATTTGATAGTTGCCGTGTAGGTTCATACTTATCATTGCCCTTTTTAAATTTCCGGAAACCGGACAAATAAGTTTGGCATTATTTACAATTTGCTTTATCAAAAAAAATTCAATACTCGTAAAATTTATATTTGAATCGGGTAAAAATTTAGACCAGTGCTCCGTTACAATAAAAGGAATTTTATATCTGAATTTTAAGTATAAGGCAAAAACACCCGCAGGAAATAATACGTTTAAATGAACAATATCCGTTTTTTCAATCATGGCAAAAGCTTTTTTAAAAGCTCTCAGTTTAAAAAAAAGATTTTTAAATGCCCTTATAATACCAAATTTGCTTTTAAGTTTTTTATGAAATACCCTTATTTCCCAAACTCCGCTATTTCTAATATCTTCAATAATTAAATCTTCCTTTTGCTTGACAGATGCAAGATGTATTACAGTAACATTACAATATAGAGCAACTGCACGTGCATGGCGCTGAATAAAATCACCGTCAAAAGGTGTATATTTTGTGGGATACCACGAAGCAATAAACAATATGTTCAACTTTTCATCCAAATTTTTTAGAATGGTAGTTTATATAAAAGAATAGTTTTATTATCTGTTGGGTGATTATCTGCAAAAAGAAATGAATAAACATAAATTTTAAGGTATTAATTATGTTAAATAAAATATTTAGATTTTTTCAAAATAGATTATAATAAAAATTCAATCAACTGATAATCAATATAGTTTTATCTAAAAGCAACTGTTTGTTAAATAATTTAGTCATATACCTAATCTAATATTGAAGCAAAAGTAGCATTTTTAAAAAAATAATTTTATTTTTACTAAAATTTACTACCAAAAATCCCAAAGCGGATTTTTGGTAGTATAAAACTGTGTTATATGTAATAGCAAATAATAATATAAATTAAACTCCGTTTTTATTAAAATTGAATTTTATTAAAAATTAAGATTTGATTTTTTTTTAAATAAGTATCAATATTAATCGTCAAAATATTACATCCAAAATTTTTAAATACTTACTTTTGGCATGATTTTTTCAGATGAATGATTGAAATTTATCAAATCAAAGAGCTTAACACAAGTTAGTTCATACAGAAAAATAAACTGTTATGAACAATTTAGAAATTACATAATATAAACGTATGAAAAGAGTACTATTAAGCATCGCTCAACTATTTTTGCTTGCATTATTTGTAAATGCACAAACTGTTGATATGGTTCCGGTTGAAGGAGGTTCCTTTTACATGGGAAATGATTATTCAATAAATGAAGATGAAGGTCCGGAACATAAAGTAACCCTTACAAGTTTTTTAATGTCTAAATATGAAATAACCTTTGATCAATTTGATCGTTTCTGTGTGGCTACAGGCTGGAAAAAGCCTGATGATGCACAATTAGGCAGAGGTAAAAATCCGGTGATGAATGTAAGTTGGGAATCGGCAGTTATGTTTTGTAATTGGTTAAGCAGAGTAGATGGCTATGATAAATGCTATACAATTACAAGAGATAGTGCAGCAACAGTGGTTACTTGCGATTTTAGCGCAAACGGATATCGCTTGCCAACAGAAGCCGAATGGGAATATGCCGCAAAAGGAGGAAGTCAAAGCAAAGGGTATGCTTACAGCGGTGGAGACAACCCAGACGAGGTTATGTGGTATGCCGGAAATTCTAATGGCAGACCTCATCCTGTAGGAACAAAGAAACCCAATGAACTAGGTCTTTATGATATGTGCGGCAACGTACGTGAATGGTGTTGGGATTTATACGGTAAAGATTATTATAAAAAGAGCCCTGAAAACGATCCTACAGGACCGGAGCACGGGGTTCAAAGAGTTTATCGTGGTGGCGGTTGGAGTTATAAATTAAATTATATGCGTATTACCGCCAGAGAATCAATGGGACCAAAGAAAAATTATGGGAACATAGGTTTTAGAGTAGTACGTAGAGAATAAAACAGTTATCTTTATAAGAAAAGTAAAAATGTCGATAATTATCGACATTTTTTATTTGTATATTTACAAATTGTAAAAAAACATTAAATTTTGTACATGAAACTTGTCATTGTAAATATTTTTTTTACTTTTGTACTGGCAAAATACAGATTTCGGCAAAATTATTGCGGGTTCTTAAAGATGTAAAAAAGCCAATTATTCGTAATTAAAAACTTTATAACAATGCAAAATACTATTAGAGTTGAAAGAGCCAAACAAAATATGACTCAAGGCGAATTAGCAGAAGCTATTGGCGTTTCGCGCCAAACCATTCATGCTATTGAAACCGGAAAATTTGCACCTTCGGTAATCACAGCCCTGAAAATATCACAGTTTTTCAATACTACGGTTCAGGAGATTTTTCAACTCGAAGATGATGAACAAGTTAATCCGGTAGAAGATTAATTCACTTACCTTTTAATATTAAAACCTATGCTAATCGTAATTTCTCCGGCAAAATCATTAGACTTTTCAGCACCCCCAAATATAGAGAACAGCTCTATTCCTCCTTTCTTAAATGACAGTGAATTCTTAGTAAACAAATTGCGACAATTTCGTCCGGAAGAATTATCCAAGTTAATGAATATAAGTGCAAAACTTGCCGAACTAAATTATGAACGATTTGTTAAATGGCATACCCCGTTTACGACAAAAAATGCACAGCCTGCAATTTTTGTTTTTAAAGGCGATGTATATCAGGGTATGGACATTGAAAGTTTTAGTAAAGAAGATATCCATTTTGCAAATCAAAATTTACGCATACTTTCCGGTTTATACGGTGTATTAAAGCCTCTTGACCTAATACAAGAATATCGTCTTGAAATGGGAACAAAACTGAATACTTCAAAAGCTAAAAATTTATATGAATTTTGGGGCGATAAAATTACCCTTGAAATAAACAAAGCAATTGAACAAAGTGCCGGTGAAAAAGTATTGCTCAATTTAGCCTCGAACGAATATTTTAAATCAATACAAAAAAACAAACTTAATTACGAAGTAATTACTCCTGTATTTAAAGATTATAAAAACGGTCAATATAAAATAGTCAGTTTTTTTGCAAAAAAAGCCCGTGGAATGATGTCGCGCTATATTATTCAAAACAAAATTGAAAAAGTTGAAGAAATAAAAACCTTTAATAGTGCCGATTATCACTTTAACGAAGAACTTTCCAAAGAAAAAGAGTGGGTATTTACCCGTTAAACTTTATTTTCAAACTTCCTGTTTTTTCCTTTTTTCTTATTGCACACTTAATGTAATTGCTGTATTTTTGCTGTTTCGCAAAAACAGATTATGGAAAAACAGTTTATCATTGTATTAAAACAACATCGAATTTTTGGTTGGATTGCAAAACCCTATTGGGTAAAGAAAGCAAATAAGGATTTTTTTGAAATTATTGAATCCATATCGGCAATGCATGCCGATAAAAACATTAATGAGTTTCCGGAAATTCAACAAAAATTAATAAAAATTACCGATTTATATTCCGAACAAGAAATAACAAAACTTTTTTCAAAGAAAAAAAAAGCATCACGCGATTTTATCAATAATATAAAAGATGATGCAATTGTTGAAAATATCAGGAAATACATTGAAAAAAAACTGGTAAAAATATTTGAACTTATTCGCATCTCTAACATACCCCTTTATCAAAATGCCGAAAGCAAAAATGTTTACTACGAAGACCGTATTGAACCCCAAAAAGGATATGCCGAAACGGTTTTTAATTTTGAAAAAACTCCCGAAAATAGTAAATATTATCTTTCAATAAAGGACGGGGAAAATGAACTTAAACTATTTAACAAACACGGGCATATTATTACTAATTCGCCGTGTACCCTACTGCTTGAAAACAAACTGTATTTTTTTAAACCCGAACCCGAGGGTGTGGATGGAAAAAAATTAGTCCCTTTTTTTACCAAAGAGTTTGTAAATATTCCCAAATCAAGCGAAAAAAAATATTTTGAAACTTTTGTTCATAAATCAATTGAAAAATACAATGTTAAGGCAAAAGGTTTTGATATAAAAACACCTGAAATAATTCCGAAAAGTGTTTTAATTTTTGAAAAGGACTGGAAAAATCAATTCAATATGATTTTAAAGTTTGATTATAGAGGAAATTTAATAAGTCCGCAATATCCTAAAAATAAATTTGTTAAAGCACATCTGTCAACTAACGATTATCAATATGAAGTTTTATTGAGAAATTACGATTTTGAACAAAAAAAAATTGAGTTTTTGCACTCAATAGGTCTTAACGATACGGGCAATCACAATTATAAAATAAAAAACCTGGAAGACGGTGAGCACAATGAAACCGAAATGATTGAGTGGCTAAATAAATACGGCAGTATTTTGGAAGAAAACGACTTTGAAATTCAACAAAAATTTTTCAATAAAAAATATTTTATCGAAAAAGCTTGGATTGATTTTCAGGTGGACGATAAAAATGACTGGTTTGACATACAAGCAACCGTGAATTTTGGAAATTTCAATATTCCGTTTAAAAAATTGCGCAACCATATTAAAAATGAAATCAAAGAATTTAAACTGCCTAATGGAGAAATAGCCATAATCCCCGAAGAATGGTTTGCAAAGTATAAAGATTTTATGCTTTTCAGTAAAGATTCAGGGAACAATCTAAAACTGGACAAACATCACTTTCAAGTTTTGACACAAGATATTGAAGAAATTGACCAAAATTTGCTAAAAAAAATTAATAAAATAGCCCACAAAGAATTTGAACTGCCCAAAAGCCTGCAAGCAACACTTCGCCCCTATCAAAAAACAGGCTACAATTGGATTAGCTCTTTATTTGAAAACAATTTAGGGGTATGCCTTGCCGATGATATGGGACTTGGTAAAACATTGCAAACTTTGGCTGCCATCCGCCGGATTTTAGACACAAAAGCCACTGAAAGTAAAAAAACAGCCACAAAACAATTAAGCCTTTTTGATACAAATCCCGAAAAAGGAACAATTAATAAAAACTCCAATCGGGCAGGATTAATTGTAATGCCCACATCATTAATACACAATTGGTTAAACGAGATTAATAAATTTGCCCCCGACATCAAAGCACACATTTACTCGGGTTGGCGCAGAGAAAAAAATACGAAAATATTTGATAATTATGATTTGATTTTAACAAGTTATGGTTTGGTACGTAACGATATTGACATTCTTTCGGAATACCAATACCGCTTTGTAGTATTGGACGAAAGTCAAACGATAAAAAACCCGCAGTCAAAAACCTATCAAGCAATTATGAAACTTCAAGCCGATTACCGTATGGTTTTAACAGGAACACCCATTGAAAATTCATTAACCGACCTGTGGGCACAGATGAATTTTATTAATAAAGGTTTGCTTGGAAGTTTTAACTTTTTTAAAGAAGAATATGTTGAGCCTATTGAAAAAAAGCAAGACGCAATTTTACGTGAAAATTTAGAAAATCGTTTACAAAAAATTATTCAACCCTTCTTTTTAAGACGAAGCAAAGAAGAAGTTGCCAAAGATTTACCCGATTTAACCGAAACAGTTCATTATTGTACGATGCATGAAAATCAATATTCGCTTTATGAAAAAGAAAAATCAAAAATTAGAAATGTCCTTTTAAATAGCATTGATGCAAAAAAAAGTAAGACAGAAAAAAACATGCTGGTTATTCAAGCACTTACCCGTTTACGATTAATTGCCAACCACAGTAAACTGATAGACGAACATAAAGATTATCCATCAGGAAAATTTGAGGAAGTTACCCGCATGTTAGAAAGTTTGATTAGCGAAAACCATAAAGTATTAATTTTTTCATCATTTGTTAAACATTTGCAACTGTATGTTGATTATTTTAAACAAAACGGTTGGAAGTATTCAATGCTTACCGGAAAAACACAAAACAGAGAACAAGTAATTAATGAATTTTCAAATGATAAAGAAAACAAACTGTTTTTAATTTCATTAAAAGCAGGAGGTGCAGGTTTGAATTTAACCGCTGCCGACTATGTTTTCTTGCTCGATCCTTGGTGGAATCCGGCAGTTGAAAAACAAGCAATAGCACGGGCACACCGCATAGGACAAACCAACAAAGTAATGGCATACCGTTTTATCAGTGAAAACAGTATTGAAGAAAAAATTATCAAGTATCAAAAAAAGAAACAAAAATTAGCCGATGTTTTCATAAATGATAATAATCCGTTTGGAAAACTCTCGGAAAAAGATATTTTAGAATTATTTGATTAATCAAAAATTATTAAAGTTTCACCACAAAGATAGCTACGTTACTCTATTTTTTGACAGAAAAGCTTTGTTTCGGGATATATTTGTAAAAATTAAAACATAAAACAGTGAATAAGGAACAAATACACCAACTTTTTGAACAATTTAGCCGTTTTAACATATTAATTATCGGCGATGTAATGATTGACACCTATTTTTGGGGTAAAGTGGACAGAATTTCGCCCGAAGCACCTGTACCTATTATTGCCCGTACAAATATAGAGCACCGCCTGGGAGGAGCAGGAAATGTTGCATTAAATGTTCAATCCTTAGGAGCAACACCCTATTTATGCTCGGTAATTGGCGATGATGATAAATCTAATATTTTAACAAAGCTATTGCGGAAAAGAAATTTGCCATCGGCAGGTATATTGCAAGACAAAGACAGAATCACTACCATTAAAACCCGTATAATAAGTGATAATCAGCACCTTCTACGGATTGATGAAGAAATAACAAACAATATTCCCAAAGAGATTCAACAAAAATTTATCAGAAAAATTCAAAGTCTTATTGAAGATAAAAATATAAATGCAATTATATTTGAAGACTATGATAAAGGGGTAATCACGCCGGAAATAATTGAAGAAACAGTAAAAATTGCCAAACGGAAAAATATACCCACACTGGTAGATCCCAAAAAAAGAAATTTCATGGATTATCATGGTGTTAGTTTATTTAAACCCAATTTTAAAGAATTAGTGGAAGGTTTAAAATTAGATATTGAAAAAAGTAATTTTGTCACTTTCAATAAAGCCCTCGATTATATGGGTTTTAGTGCTGGTGAAGAAATTGTCGGAAAAGACATTGACTATGTATTTGTTGGTAGTTGTACAAACGGAAGAATTGAAGACTTAAGAGAGGTTGCCTCTTTTGTAAAAGGTCGTAAAAAAGCAGATAACGTCACAGCTTGGATTGTTCCCGGATCGAAACAAGTTGAGCAGCAGGCCAATCAAGAGGGGATCACAAAAATTCTTGAGGATGCCGGTTTCAAATTAAGACAACCTGGGTGTTCAGCTTGTTTGGCAATGAATGATGATAAAATCCCAACCGGAATGTTGGCAGTTGCTACTTCAAATAGAAATTTTGAAGGTCGTCAGGGTCCTGGATCCAGAACAATGTTGGCAAGTCCTTTGACAGCCGCTGCGGTTGCCATATCAGGTAAGATTGTCTACCCAAGAACACTTTTATAAGTTTAAAAAAGCAA
>JAKIUH010000192.1 GCA_021647685.1 Bacteroidales bacterium | reverse complement strand
AAAAAAAATATTTGGAAATATTACGGTGGTTTTGTTTTTATTAGAGACGGTATTATGAGTATGCACAAAGTTTTTGTTAATGAAATAAGAGACAGCAACACAAAAATAGAAGCCATTGAAAATCATGCCCAAAATAATATTGAACATACGCTTAATGGAGTTTTTGACTTTATGAATAAGAGAAAAGACTATAATGCTCAGTACAAAGTTTTCAAAGAGTACTTTGTACTTTGCTGGGCTGGACAAAAAAAAGAAATTAAAGACGAAGTCTTCTTTTCGAGAGTGGATATCGAGCTTATAAATGAGCAAGTGCGGTTATTCTTTTCAGCACTAGATGACGTTTCAATTTCCTATGATAATGATAAATTTAGAATTATTGAATATGTAAATCTCGGCTTTCAAAACACGGATAAATATTATCCGCTAGAGGAAACCATTATTCATTTTGAAAATAATGCCAATTATAATATTGAAACAGAACTTTTATTTGAACCACCTCAATTTGACAAAAAAGTATTGCATCATATATATAATAACAATAACGCTATTTTAGAAAAACTAAAAAAAGAGCTTCCATTTACTAAAAGAGAAGAATTAGACTTATGGAATTTACCCGTTACTTACTTAATCTGTTATTTAAACTTGTTTCATGAAGCTATTGATAAGCTCAACGACGCAAAGCCTTATTTAAAATCGTATAGCGAAGAATTATATAATCTTTATAAAGAATCTATGCGAATTTTAAGGATAGTAAAATATAGTTAATTACTTTGTTAATAAAATTAATTTAAGAAATTGTTTACAAAATAAAAAAATAGCATTTTTGCAATGCTATTAATCTTTTTTAAGATAAACCTTGTCTCTCCCGAAAAAAACCGGCATTGAGGCAAGGTTTTTTATTCTTACAAACTACAAATCAAATTTAATGCCTTGTGCTAATGGTAACTCATCAGAATAATTAATGGTATTTGTTTGTCTTCTCATATACACTTTCCAGGCATCAGATCCCGACTCGCGTCCGCCACCTGTTTCCTTTTCACCACCAAAAGCGCCTCCAATTTCAGCACCAGAAGTTCCAATATTTACATTGGCAATACCACAATCTGAACCAGCGTATGATAAGAATTTTTCAGCTTCTTTCATTTCGTTGGTCATAATTGCTGAAGACAATCCTTGAGCAACACCGTTTTGTTTTTCAATAGCATTTTACTTTATATTTTAAAATTTTTAATACAAAAATTCGACACTATTTTTCCACCGTATCATCAACCGTAATTTATTCCAATCAAACCAAAAGTTTTTAATGTTTATATTTATTTTCCGTTTTGTTAATAATTTAATAATACTATCCGTATCAATTATTTAATAAAAAATAAATTTTATTTAATTGAGTTTGACTGTCTGTTTTTCGATAAAATACAGGAAAATATAAGCCTATAATAAAGAATAAACTTGCAGGAAAAACAAAACCCATATATTCCTTTTCAGAAACTGCCATATAATAAAATATATCATGAGGTGAATAGTGATATTTTAAAATAGGACCTATAATCCATTGAATTAATGCTATAACAATTATTAAATCTCTTATTTCTATAGTTTTACCCAGTTCAAAAAAGAACTTTAATATAAAAAAAAAGAATAAGGTAATTCCTAAAATTGAAAAAAAAGACAAATTACTGACAGAAATGAATACTCCAATAATTAATACCGGTACTAAAAGAAGTATATTTTTTTCATTTTTTGTCATTGTACTGTACTTTCGATTCTTTTTATTATCTCCATAAAACTCCAATCCTTAATTAGCTCTTCAGATTCAATTCCAAATTTATCATATTTATTTACACTCAGCTTGATTTTTTCTTTTAAATCATCTAAATTATTTGATTCAAAGATATAGCCGTTTTTATTATCTTTCACCAAATCAATAGCACAGCCTACCTTATCCGAAACCAAAACAGCTCTGCTGCAAGCCATTGCTTCATTAACGGCTAATCCCCATGTTTCACTAACAGATGGCAGTACAAATATATCGCTTATACGGTAAACTACCGGCATTATGGATTGATTTTGAAAAGGTAAAAATTTTACGTTTTCTCCGGCTTGTTTTTTCATTTCTTGTTCTAAATGTCCGTTACCTACAAACAAAAAACGATATTGAGGGAAAAAACGTGCTGCTTTTATTATTAAAAGCGGATTTTTTTTATTTTCAAACTTTCCGATAAATGCCAATACGGTATCTGATGACGAAAAACCTAATTTTTTACGCCATATTTGCGCTTTTTCCGTATATTTTTTATCTGCACTGTCATAAAAACGTTCATTATCAATAGCATGTGGGGCAAATATTAGCTGCTTTTGTTTTAAACCGTGTTTTAAATAGTAATTTTTATTATTTGTGCCTACATAAAAAGCATAATCAATAAAACGGTAAACAAATTTTAGCCAAAGTCTTCGCAAAATGGTTTTTAATCCGGCTTTTTCATCTAAGAGCGTGGAATCACCTCTGAAAAATACAGGAATTTTACCCTTAAAATAACGCATTGCTTTAAAATGCGAATGATGATTCCAGCCGAAAACAAGAATTGCATCTGCCTGCCAATTTTCAATTTCAGAATTTAATGTTGGATTTACTACACCCTTAAAGCTTCCCGAATTTGGATTTTTTGAGATATTTTTTACAAAAGTATAATCATAAACCTCCAAAAGTGGAATATCCCATTTTATTTCTTTGCCAAATTTGTGGTCGTATATTTTATCTTCCGCTTGTTCCCAAGTATAAAAAACTTTTATCTGAATTTTCTTTCTTTCTGCTAAAAGTTTAAACAGCGGCGAATAATATTGTATTGGGTGGGTAATGATTATTGCGAGTTTATTCATCATTATCATCATTTTTATCCACAGATTAACCGAATTAAGGTAGATTTATATGGTTTAAGTTATTATTACTCTGTGTTAAGTATTATCTTATGTTTGATTACCGTTTTTTTTCAATTACAAATTTATTAATCCACAGCGTCCACATATAAAAAGTAAAAGCCAAAACAGGATAAGTAAAAACATCATGTATTTCAATTGGTAAAACATATTTACCATCATTATTGGCAATACTGACATAAATTAAAACAATACGTAAAATATTATAAGCAATTATGGCAAACAAACCTGCCGGAATAAACCACAATTTGTGCTTAAAACTACCCGGCAATAGAAAAATAAACGCCACGAACAGATACATCAGATTAATTCCCACGCATGAATCGTCCATATACAAGGCTGCCTCTTGACTACGAATGATACGCCCTATTAAAACCGTATCATAAGCCAATAAATTTATAAAATAATTACTTGCCCCAAGAATACCCTCTACCAAATATCTACCAAGCCGGGTATTGTACACTATGATAATCATCAAATAATAAAATACGGTAACTATAGATAACTTAATTACAAAATTACGGTATTCTGCATGTTTAATTTTATATTTTTTAAATATGTAATTAATCAAATCAGGGAATTTTTGCCAGTAATAATACGTTAAAGCAATAAGTATCAACCATTGGGGTATTAACAAAAAGTTAAAAAGTATGTTTTTTGTGTAAACAGTATCGGGATAAATAATATGTATGCTTAAACGAAAAGTATTATACAAGGTATAAATAAATATTGCGGCTACAAAATATAGGATTTTTTTCCGGTAAGGCGAAGGGCTTATGAATACAATCAGAAAGCATAAAGCTATCTGATTTAATGAATAAAAAAAAGTATTTACTTTAATTATCTTAGCAGCTGAAATAATAGTGTTTTGTGCATAATCAAAGGTGTAATTTCCAGAGAAAAGCTTTAAAAACATACTGCTGCCAAATATTAAAATATGGGAATAAGTATTTGATAAAAACCGGTAAACGCTTCCTTCGGGATTTTGCTTTATATATAAAGCACTTACTCCCAATATGATAATAAGCAAACCGGTAATAATTTTACTTTTATTAAGATTGTATTTTTGTAAGATATTTTTTTCTTTCACTTTAAATCGCCTCCTCAATAGCTTGTACCAATTTTTTTGCCGAATCTTTTGCTGAATATTTATCTAATGATTTTAGATTTGGCAGCCATTTTATTTTTTGTTCTGTAAAATTATAAAAAGTTTGCTTTATCGTCTCTTCAAATTTATTTTTGTCCATGGTTTTATCATAAACAACGGTGTATTGCTCTGCATTGGATTCTTTTAAAATTTGAACCGCAGAACTTTCCTGATGAAAAATTGAAAAAACAGGGCGTTCACTTAATAATGACTGAAATATTTTTGATGCTGTGTAGTGTTTTTCTGTGCTTCCTATTACCATTATACCATAAGCATTTGATAAAAAGTTTAATATTTCCAAGTAAGAAAAACGCTCACGAATTTCTATTACTATATTTTCAATCCGGTTTTCTTTTGCATAATCGGTAATGGATTTATGCGTATAATTTCCGGTACCGATAAAAAACAGTTTTATTTTGTTATCTAATTTATTCTCATCTCTTAGTTTTCGGATACTTTGAAACAATAATTCGGTAAAATAACCGGATAAAGGCAAAAATGCACCGGCATAAACCAAAGCTTTGCAGTCTTCATCGTCTTTCCACGGAAATTGTAATTTGTCGATTTTTATTTTGTAATCATTGGGGTCAAAACCATAAGGCATAGAAATATCAACAGGTTTCTGTGCTTTGAAATTTCTGTTTATGGCAGGTAAATAATATTCTTCGGAAACTCCTGAAATAAGACTTGCTTTTTTTATGGCATAAGGCTCTAATATCCGGGCGGCAATATTGCTTAAAATGGCTCTTAAGTTTTTACGGTTACTGATGTTTCTTACCCAGGGGTCGATATAGTCTATTCCATAAGCTAATCCAGTTTTTTCGTGTAAAATCCTGCCTAATAAAGCTGTATAAAAAGAAGGAATCGGTATCCATATAAAGTCAATTTTTCTTTTATTGATAATGTTTAATGCTTCTTTTTTTAAATACTTGAATGCACGTAAACCAATATCTCCGATAATTCGTGGTTTTCGGATAGATTTTGCATCGGTATATACTACTTCGGTTTTAGGATTAACTATTTTTACAATTTCCCAATCGGGTTTTTCTTCGTAATATTCGGGTTTTACTGTTAATATAATGGGATGCCAATCAAAATCGTGTAAAAAATTGGAAATTAACCTTGCCCGATGCACACCGGCGAGATTTGATGGCGGCCAGTGAGGGTATATGATGAGGATATTTTTCATAGTTTAAGTTTTTTACCACATAGTTTTTCTTTTGTGTTTTAATTTATTTACCACATAGGGCACATAGAACACATAGTTTTTTTGTTTTTATTTTTACCTATTAATTTTCTTTGTGTCCTTTGTGCTCTTTGTGTTTTATTTTTTTTACCACATAGGGCACATAGAACACATAGTTTTTTTTTGTTTTTATTTTTACCTATTAATTTTCTTTGTGTTCTCTGTGTCCTTTGTGTTTAATGTTTTTTACCACATAGTTTTTTCTTTTTGTCTTGTTGTTAATAATTGGGTAATTTTGCAAATAATTTGTTTACTATGGGAGTTACTCCATCGATAAGTTTCTCTACATTAAAATTAATTAATAAGCCTTTGGGCTTTTCTGCTAATTTTAAATAGGTCATCAATTGAGCTTGAAATATTGGGTGCATTTCTAGAACTGATTTTACTTCAACAATAAATATATCATTCACCAAAATATCGATTCTTAAATCATCTTTTACTTGTTTACCTTTGTATATAACAGGGACTTTAACTTGTCGTTTGGAGTTTAAGCCTCTCATTAGTAGTTCTTGATATAAACATTCTTCATAAATACTCTCTAATAATCCGGGACCTAATTCTTTATGAACTTCTATCGCCGCAGCTACAATTTGATAATTTAATTTTTTAAGGTACTGTTTTGTAATTTTCATGAGTTTATTTTTTAATTATTTTTATTTTTCTGTGTGTCCTTTGTGCTCTTTGTGTTTTATTTTTTTTACCACATAGTTTTTTCCTTTACGTTTTATTTTTTAACCACATAGTTCACATAGTTTTTCTTTGTAGTTTAAATTTTTCACCATATAGTTTAAATTTCATTCCAAATTTTTAATAATTTTTTACTTTCATTTTCCCAAGCAAAATTTTGTGCTTCATTAAAACGTTGTTTTTTTTCTTTTCTTATGGTCTCAATATTATTGATTGTTTGCTGTATTTTATTTTTGATATCCTCAATATTTTGTTCTGCGATAATGCCCGAAGTTTTATGTTCGCTAATGAATTGTTTTTGAGCGGGTGTATTGGTTGCAAAAACATATAAACCGGCTTGAAAATATGCCCAAATTTTGTTGGAAACAGCAATATTATTATTCAAATCCTTTCCAGGTTCAATAGCCAAACCGATATCGTATTCGGATAGTTTTAAGTTTAATTGTTTTTGCGGTAGAGGCGGTGTTACTTTTACAAAATCTACGTAATTTTTTAGAAAATCATTGTGGAAATTTTGGTATAAATTGCCTATTAAGTGCAGTTCAATTTTATCTTTAAAATTTGCCAATGCTGGAATAACAAGCTCTAAACCTCTGCCGGCGGCTATATTCTGCGAAAACCAAACAAGTTTTATTTTTTCCGTATTATTTTCTTTAAATTCAAATTCGGTTTTGCTAAAAACATTGTTCACCAAAAGCATATTGTTTTTAGGATAACCGGAGATAAGTTTATGCGTATATTCGCCGATTAAAGGAGAAGCGTAAGTAATAAATTTTGCCTTTGGCAGAAGCTTTTTCATCAAAAAAATACGTCTGTTTTTTTCATTCTCTGCGTCAGTTCCTATTGCTTCGCCCGGGTGATAGTCTTCTACGTCAAAGTTAAATGGGGTGTTTGTTTGTTCTGCAAATTTGTATGCAGGATATAACGAACTAAAACTAAAGCCGTATATCGCATCATATTTTTCCTTTTTTTTATTTCCTAACATATTACAAAGCAAAATAGACGCTTTGGAAATTGCAAAAGCATTAACTCTTATGTTATTTATTATTATTTTTGCCTTAAATTTTGCTATTTTATATCTAATAGAGTTTATGAACCAAGAACTTTTTTTACTTCCTTTCAAATCAGAATAAAAATATGACAAATTATACTCTTCACATAGATTTTTATCTAATTTAAGCCAAGTATCATTTCTATTTATTGCGTAAATCTTTACTGCATAAAAATTTTTTAATGATAAAATAGTTTTTAATGCCCTTGGGGTTGTTGACAAATTTCCTGACAATACAAACAATATTTTCTTTGTCATTTTCTTTGTTTCAAAATTTTTTCAAATAGAATTAAATATTGTTTTGCAATAGCATCAAGCGAAAAGCGATTTACACAGTCTTGTCTTACAAGATTTCTATCAATTTTATCAATTTTATTCACAGCAGTAATCATTTCATCGATATTTTTAACAATATAACCTGTTTTGTTATGTTTAACAACTTCGGGTACAGAACCGCGTTTAAAAGCAATAATAGGCGTGCCACAAGCCATTGCCTCTATCATAACAATACCAAAAGGCTCTTCCCATTTTATAGGAAAAAGAAGGGCTTTTGCTCTTTGCAAATAATAAAGTTTTTGTTTATCGTTTACAGGTCCAATGTATTCAATCAAAGGATTATTCAGAAATGGTTTTATTTGCTTCTCAAAATAATCATCGTGTCCGGGTTGAATATTTCCTGCAATTATCAATTTTTGCTTTGTTGCCAAGGCAACATCAATACATTCTTTTGTTCCTTTTATGTCTTCAATTCTGCCAAGAAACATTAAATGTTCTTTTTGAACTTCATCATCGGGAATATAAAAATTGGTATAAGTAAAATTATATACAGCTGTGAATTTATGTTTATTTTTTTTCAAATGATTAAGCATGTGTTTGGCTGCCGAAGTGAAAAATATTCGTTTTCCGCCAAGTATGCTTGCTATTGTGGTAGATTTAGGACTAATAAATCTTCCGTAAGTCATTACAAAGGGTACTTTTGAAGAAAACATTGTTGGATATAAATAAAGTAAGCGGCTAAAACTATGAATAATATCGGGTTTGTGT
>JAKIUH010000191.1 GCA_021647685.1 Bacteroidales bacterium | reverse complement strand
AGAAAAATATATTTCGATAAAAATTTTAATCGTTTTATTCTTATTACCGGCGAAGGAGTTTATTACTCGGATGATAATTTTCAAACATCTGTAAAGAGGTATAAAACCCAACCTGTTTTAAGTGTAATGGGTGTGAATGTTTTTGAATTTAGGGAAAAGGGAGTATATCTTGTTGGCTCGTTTAGCGGCTTGTTTCTATGGAATGCACAAACCGGAGAAAACTATGACTATATCGATAAAAAACCATATGAAGCGCCAAAAACCCTTGGCCCTCCGGTTGGAGAGCATTCGGTAACAGGTTATGTGCGAACTTACAACGATAAAGAATATTATTTTGATTTTGATAAAGGGGCAGTAGGCATCCCTCATGGTCAGTTTGCTGTAATGCCTGATGAGATTAAAAGGCAGCCTATGTCATTATGGAATCTTGCACTTGAAGTTCATACAGGGAGGTATTACCGGTTTATGTTTGGGGATTTGTATATTTTATTTATTCCTTTATCGGGTTTTGCTTTATTATTTATTTTAATTTCCGGATTTATTGTTTATTGGAAACGGTTTCGGAATAATAAAAGAAAAAATAGCAATCCGAAAATTAAGTAGTGTAACAAATCATTAAAATTTGTATGACAAATTTTCTTTTTTGTACAGATTTTTTGTATTATTGCCGCATAATTTAACTTAAAATCTGTATTTATGAGTACTTTGCTTGTTTTTAGTATTATAGCAGTTTATTTTTCTTTGTTGATACTTATATCATACCTGACATCGCGTAAAGCGGATACTTCTTCTTTTTTTACGGGAAATAGACAATCTCCTTGGTATGTTGTTGCTTTTGGAATGGTGGGAGCCTCTCTTTCGGGTGTTACCTTTATTTCCGTTCCCGGAGAGGTTGGTAATAGTGCATTCACCTATTTTCAGGTAGTTCTTGGCTATCAAGCAGGTTATTTATTTATTGCTATGATACTTTTGCCTATTTATTATAAGCTAAATTTAGTTTCTATTTATACCTATATCGACAATCGTTTTGGAATTGCTTCTTATAAAACCAGCGCTATATTTTTTCTGATTTCTAAAATTATCGGAGCTTCTTTTCGATTGTTTTTAGTTGCTACCGTATTGCAAATTGCTTTTTTTGATGCTTTTGGTATTCCTTTTTGGATTACGGTAGTGGTTACAATTCTCTTAATATGGATTTATACCTTTAAAGCAGGAATTAAAACTATAGTCTGGACAGATACTTTCCAAACATTTTTTATGCTTTTGGCAGTAGTAGTTACCATTTATTTAATTGGCGATGCTTTAAATATGTCGTTCAGTGATATGTTTCATGAAATTAAAAAGAGTGAATATTCAAAAATGTTTGATTGGGATTGGAGAAGTGATAGGAACTTTTTTAAACAATTTTTAGCAGGTGCTTTTATTGCAATTGTTATGACCGGATTGGATCAAGATATGATGCAGAAAAACCTTACTTGCAGAAATATAAAAGATGCACGTAAAAATATGATATGGTTTAGTCTTTCTTTAATACCTTTTAATTTCTTATTTTTAACACTGGGCGCTTTATTATATTTGTTTGTTGCGCATACAGGTATTTCATTTACCGACCCTAACGGATTTTTTTACGTAGCTGAAACCGGAAAATATTTACATACCGATCAACTATTTCCTGAGCTGGCAATTCATCATTTTAGTATTTTTGCCGGAATAACCTTTTTATTAGGAATTATTGCTGCGGCTTTTTCAAGCGCCGATTCTGCACTTACTGCCTTAACGACTTCATTCACCGTTGATGTTTTAGGTGTTGATGTGCAAAAAGATTCGGCAGATACACGCCGTAAAAAACGCTGGATACACATTGGCTTTTCAATATTAATACTTTTGGTAATTATTATCTTTAAAGCCATTAACAATGATAGTGTAATTAATCAAGTTTTTCGCGTAGCAGGATATACCTATGGCCCATTGCTTGGTTTATTTGCTTTTGGATTGTTTACCAAGTTTCAAGTTAAAGATAAATGGGTGCCTGTTGTGGCTGTACTCTCGCCTGTTTTATCTTATGTGATTAGTCTTAATTCTGAAACATGGTTTAATGGATATAAATTTGGATTTGAATTATTATTAGTAAACGGTTTTTTAATGTTTATAGGATTAATGTTGTTAAGAAAAAAGAAATTAGCTTCTGAATAATTAATGCAGTTTGTGTATTTAAGGTAATAAAAAAAGCCGATATTTTATCGGCTTTTTTAATTTTCATTTTTAGCAATATTTTATATTCTTTTTCTTTTTCGTTTAAAACCGTCTCTGCTTTTATCTTTACGTTTTTCAAATTTTTGTTCCCTGTGTTTTTCACTATGTTCGCCTTTTGATTGGGCTAGCTCAACAGAAATACGTGTGTTATTATATTTCGCATTTTGAAATGATTTTAAAATAATATCTGCATGACTGTTTTCCACTTCAAAAAACGAAAAACTTTTCATTAAATCAATTTTTCCGATTTCTATATCTTTGCTACGTGTGTTATCATTAATTAAACCAATTAATTTAGTTGCATTTAACTTGTCACGTGTTCCCAGGCTAATAAAAAATCTTTGGAAATTATCGTTTCTTCCTCTTCTTCTTCCTCCTTTGCTTCTTTCTTCTCTTGAACTACTCTTTGCCGTAACATTCAAATCACGAGCATCTTTATAATAGGCTAAAAACCGGTTAAATTCAACCGAAACAAATCGTTTAATCAAATCTTCACGACTCATCCATTCCAGTTTTTTATATATTTCAGGCATGAATTGTTCTATTAATTGCTCATCCATTTCAATATTTTCCATTATATCGATGAGGTTGAACAATTGTTTTTCGCAAATTTCTTTACCTCCCGGAACCAGTTGATGCTCAAAAGATTTGCCTACTTTTTTTTCTAATGTTCTAATTTTAGATTTTTCTTTTGAATGGATTATTGAAATAGAAATTCCTTTTTTTCCTGCTCTTCCTGTTCTACCACTACGATGAATATAAACTTCTAACTCATCGGGTAGATTATAATTAATGATGTGTGTGAGGTCGTTTACATCAAGTCCGCGAGCAGCAACATCCGTAGCCACCAATAGTTGTAGATGTTTTCTGCGAAATCGGTCCATTACATAATCGCGTTGTGATTGTGATAAGTCACCGTGTAGTGCATCTGCATTATATCCGTCAGCCATTAATTTATCGGCAACCTCTTTTGTTTCACGGCGTGTTCTGCAAAAAACAATACCGTAAATCTTCGGATTTATATCTGCAATGCGTTTTAGTGCCAAATACCTGTCGCGTGCACTAACCATATAGTAAATATGTTGCACATTTTCAGCACCTGTATTCTTTTTTCCTACCGAAATTTCTTCCGGATTATTCATGTATTTTTGAGCAATACGCAAAATTTCTTTGGGCATGGTTGCCGAGAAGAGTAATGTTTGTTTATTGTCGGGTGTTTGTTCTAAAATGGCATCTAAATCGTCTTTAAAACCCATTGATAGCATCTCATCCGCTTCGTCAAGCACTAGAAATTTTACATTTGAAAGCTTTAAAACTTTTCTTTTGATTAAATCAAGAGCTCGTCCGGGAGTAGCTGCTACAATTTGTACTCCTTTTTTAAGTTGTTTTATTTGTGTGTCAATACTTGCACCTCCATAAACTGCTGCTACCGAGATTTTATCCATATATTTTGAATAGGATTTTAAATCGTTGGCAATTTGTAAACCTAATTCACGAGTTGGACTTAAAATTAGCGCCTGAATTTTATTCTCTTTAGGATTTATTTGTTGCAGTATAGGTAAACCAAAGGCTGCCGTTTTACCTGTTCCGGTCTGTGCCAAAGCAATTAAATCATTTTCACCCTGAATTAAATAAGGAATTGTTTTTTCTTGTATGGGCGTGGGGTTTACAAAGCCTAAATCATCTAATGCTTTTAAAATTTCCGGATTTAATCCGGTTTCTTTGAATGTTATCATTTTATTTAATCTATTTATTGGAGCTGATTATCTTGTCAGCAGTTATTTTATGGGTTGGTATTTTAGTTATTGGTGTTTTAATGGATTGATTTATTTTGATTTGTGGGCGCAAAGGTATGGTTTATATTTCAAATTTACTAATTTTCAGTGCTAATAAATGTTAATTTATTAATTCTCAAATAAGTACATCTTTGAAAATATACATAGTTTTTGATGATGGATAGCAAAATTTTAGAAACTGTGTGTTAAATTACAGACTAAAAAAAGCCGCCCAAATGAGCGGCTTTCAAAGGTGCTATGTTTATCTACTAATAAAACTTTGAGCGTTCATCAATAATTTCTGTGCTTTCTTTAAGTGCATTTACAACTTGAAAAATTGCTCTTTGCTGTAAATCACTTTGTAATTTATTAATTTCCGGTTTTAAATCTACTTTATCCAAATTCAAGGCAGAAGTAATAACCGTAACTTCGTATAAATAAACGCCGTTATTTCCTTTGACCGGTCCGCTTACTTTATTTTTCTCGGTGCTTACAACATCAGCAATTAAAACCGGTTCAAAACCTAAGCCCTCGATTTGATTTGAACTAAAACTTACGTTTCTTGCCTCTCCGATAGTAGTATTTAATTTGCTTGCTGCAGTATTCAAGTCAGTTGGCATCAGTTTTGCCAATTCATTTTTAAGATATTCGGCTTTTTTCTCCTTAGCCACAAAGAAGCGAATTTCTTCTTTTACTTGATCAAAAGGTGCTGTTCCTTTTTCTCTGATGGCTGTTACAGTGGCTACTACATATCTGTTTCCAAACTCATAAACCTGCGATACATCTCCAAGTTCTGCATTAAATGCCCAGCGAATCACTTCACGCGGAGAAGTAAGTCCGGCAATAAATGTTTCGTTTTCTGTTAATCGGGGTGCTACTTTTTTCAATAAACCGTTTTCTTGAATCGCTTTATTGAAGTCTTTTAGACTACGGTTTTCTCCTGCAAACTTACTTGCTTCGGCATAAACGCTTTGATAAGTATCTGAACTCGGTACTATATTCCGAACTAAGATAGCAACTTGAACCTTAGGTACTAACTCTGTTTGCTTGGTCTTAACCAAAAGATGCACTCCGTATTGGGTTTCAACCGATTTTACTTTGTTTAATTTTTCATTAAGCAATTCGTTATACGGGAAAATACCAAAAGCTCGTTGTCCTTCTGCAAACATTCCTATATCACCAGCTTTTTCAAGGCTTGTTTTATCGCTTGAATAATTTTTAACCAATTCAGCAAAATCTGCGCCTTTTTCAATTACAGATTTTAAACTATCTGCTATTGCTTTTGCACGTTCAATATCAGGAATGTCTTGTCCGTTAATTTGTATTAGAATGTGTTTTACACCAATTGAATCCGGCATGTCTTTTTTCTCAACAATGCGTGCTAATTTAAAGGCACCATCTTCAAAATAGGGTCCGTAAACAGTTCCTACTTCGTTGCTGAACATAAAACTGTCTAACTCAAAACTGGCAATTTCTCCTTTTTTATAATGTTTTTCATCAAATGGTATGTCTGAGTTAAAGTTTACATATTGCTTAATGTTTTCTTCTGCTTCAAACTCAGGTTTTGCTTTCTTTACCCAATCTAGCGTATAAGCTGTATCATTAGCCGAAGGGATTACATCAAAAGTAACGTATGCAATATCTCTTGAAGCCTCTTGTTTAAAATCGTCTTTATGCTCTTTGTAGTAAGCTTGTAAATCATTGTCTGAAATGCTTATGCTACTGTCTGATACTTCGCTGTATCTTTTTGTAAGATAGTTGAAGTCAACCATATAATTTCGTTCTTTATAAGCAGCCTCGGCTTGTGCTTTTGTAATATATAAACCCTTTATTACCAGATTTATGTACTTGCTGCTTAAACGTTTTTGTTTTATTTGTTCTTCTATATTTAACCATGCTGCTTTGCTGTTCGGGTCTTTGTCCATGTTTTTTAGGAAATAAATCACCATTGCAGGGTCAAACATTCCGGTTTGAGGATTACGAAATGCCGGTATTTGCTGAATCATAGGATCTACATTTCTTCCTTGTACCATGTCAAATAATTCATCGGCACTTATTTCTAAACCTAACTCATCAAACTCTTTTTGCAAAATGATTTCTTGAATCATTCCTTCCCAAACCTGACGCCTGATTTCTTCGCGCTGACGGTCGTCAATGCTGCTTGTTTGATATTGTTGTTTGAATTGCTCGATGGCGTTTTTAACTCTTTGCTCATAGTCTCGGTAATCAACGGATACATCATCTACCTGAGCAATTCTGAAACGATCCCCCGACATCAGGTTTGTCCCTGAGTTAAGAAAATCTCCCAAAATAAATGCTAACATTGCAAATCCGATGATAATTGCCACCAAGGGGCCTCTCTTTCTAATGTTTTCTAAGGTTGCCATTTGTTATTATCTTAAAAATATTATAGCTAAAAATTTAAGCTGCAAAGATATAAAAAAATCTATATGATAAAAGATTAAGACTAAAAAGCTATTGACTTAACTTAATTATTTTTTAAAAAAATCATTTGATGTTGTTTGTGTGTAACTAAATGCTTTTGTTCTTATGGGCTTAATACAAGTCTAAAAACTCATATTCGTTACCCGTAAAATCCATAAAGCGGATAAAATCCTTAAAATTAATAACTAATGAAGCCGTATTGATACCCGGGTGGAAACTAATTTTTTCGGCATTTTGTAAATTTTTATCAAAAAATATTTTAACATGATTTTCTGAGTCGTTTACCAAAGCTAATGGCGACACAGAGCCGGGTTTAACGCCCAGATATTTTTCCATGCGCCATTCCGATGCAAAACTTAATTTCCCTTGTTTCAGCATTTGCTCTAATGTTTTAACCGATAGATTTTGTTCGTGCTCAAAAACTACCAGATAATGTTTATTGCCTTTATGATTTCTGAAAAACAAATTTTTGCAGTGGGTAGCATCTAAATCTTTCCAATATTTTTTTAGTCCGAAATGCTCAAATACCAAATGCAGATTACAAATTAGAACATTGCATTTTCATCTAATGGATAATCATAAAACTCTGGGTCTAAAGCATAATCCTCATATTGCACAAGGTTATTAGCTACAATCACATTTCTAAGCATAATAATATATTGATCTCTTCTTTCGGAATACATCCTTAAGTACCAGATTAGTTCGAATACATTATTATCTCTATGAATACAGTCCCTAAAATCATCGTATGTATTTGATTTAGCCAGTAAAACATGATAGTCTTCCACAGAGCCAAGCAAGTTATTATATTTCTTCAGATAAATTTGTTGCCCCTCCCTGCTTTGGTTGGCAATAATTCTTTCGTCATCAACGCTAAAAGACCATATTCCAAAAACATTATTGGCTTGTTTAAAAAATCTTGAACTACCCCAACCACTTTCCAGAGCGGATTGAGCGATAACCAGACTAATCGGTGGTGGTTCCATTCTCTTAATCAATTCGGCAAAATTTTTAGTTTTATATAGTTTAAATGCATCGTCTATAAATAAGCTATCGTCAAGGGACCAATCTACACCATGTCGGGCATTTTCTATTAAGATATCAATTTTTAATTTTTTTGCTGCCAATTTGTGACGGTAAATTAGAATTGTAGGAAGCATAACATCTATAAACCTGGTTTTTCGATTTGCGGTGTTTAACTGGCTTAGAAGTTGTACATCGCTGTATAGAATGGGTACTACCAGACTATCGATAAGTGGCTTAATATCTGATTCCTTCTCAACAGTGACGTAGTCGATAACGAGATTAGTTTTGTTAATTTTTTTACTGAGAAAAATAACCAAAAAACTGATTATTAGTATGCTAATAAGTATCAGGAATTTTCCACTTTGCAAAAACTTTTTAAGCATATTTAGTCGAAATATTAACCCTTGAATATAGCAAGAAATGAACTAAGAAGAATTCGATTGAATAAAAAAATTCAAAAAAATATAAAAAAAGTTATAATTGAGATTTAATGATAGTTCAAAATAAGATAGAGTATTTTGCTAATTATGCTTGATGATTTACAATAGTTAACCTTCTTGCTTATAAATTTCTTCCAGTTTTTCACGCAATGCTTCTCCTCTTAAATTTTTAG
>JAKIUH010000190.1 GCA_021647685.1 Bacteroidales bacterium | reverse complement strand
CTACAGGAAAAATTGCATAAAGATATTTATCGGGAATCTGATTGTTTTTTATCGCAAATTTACCTTCAATTAAATCAAGATTGTTTTTTAATTCAGGATATTTTTTATTGATTTCATAGGTTTGTATGCCTCTGTGCAAAGGTAATGACCAACTTGTAATATCATAAGGCATAATCAATTTTCCGTTTTTAGAATAATGCCTGACAGGAAACTCTTGTGCTTCCATTACCTCTTTGATAAATGCACGAAACGGTTGTGCCAGCGGTATCACAATATCGCCTTTATTGTGTAAGGTATTATCTAAATTGATGCTTTTATTTAACCGGTACACTTTTATGCCGTGTTCTTTTAACAGATTTACCAGAGGCACTAACTCAGACTGATCATGTTGTTTTGTGGGAATAATGTAATAAAAAGGAGCTAATGTTTTGCCCTTGTTTATTTCTTTTTTACACAGTCTGTTGCGCAATTTTAATATTTCTTCTTTATGCAGCGATGCCGTATTTATCATTGAGAAAGTGGACGATAATTCATATTTTACAATATCTGATAATCGCCACCAGCCACCCGTCCATGGGTCAGGGAAATTAGCTGCTTTTTCGTATTCGGAAAGTCCTTTTCCGCTTACACTTAACTCATTATCTTCTTGATAAATAGGAGTGGCTATTTTAGCACTTGCAACTTCTGTGAGCATGGAAATCATATTTTTCCAGTGCGATGTTTCTGTTGAACCGGGCCAATAATCATCAAAAGCATAAGAATGAGCAACTCCTTTTAAACCTTGTTCAGTCATGTCTTTTTGCATACCCATTCCAAAAATTCCGTCCCAAGTCCATAATTCGGCATCTACATTCATCGCTATCGGGTCGTGTTTTGGAGGAACAAAATAGCGAACTCCACGCGAGCCCATCTGATGTTTTTCGACCATTACTTGAGGAAACCATTCTTCATTATAAAAGCGATTAATTATTTTTGTTTCTGATTGTGAAAGCGTTACAAAATCACGATTATTGTCATGTCCTACGTATTTATTATATACCCCGGGATACCATGTTCCTTCGTATTTTGTACCTTTGTATTTTAAATAGTTATGCACTACCATATCCATTCCATCCGGGTTATGCGGAATAATCATATAAACAACATTCTCTAAATTATGTAATAATTTAGCATCTTGTGTACTCGCAATTTTATAAACTACCAGAGGAGCTGCCTGGACAGGACCTACTTCATCGGCATGCATTGATAATGTGGCGAGTAGAAAAACTTTGCCTTTATGGGCATATTCTTGAACTTGTGAATTTGTTAATTGTCCGTTAATTGCCAATTCTTTATTGATTTCTTTTAATCTATCCAAATTGTTTATGTTTTCCTCAGAGGAGAGAAGAATTACGTACATTGGTCTGTTTAGCATGGTTTTTCCAATCTGAATCATCTTTACTCTTGGTGATTCTTTATCAACGATTTTAAGATAGTCAATAAGTTGTTCGTAATCAAACAACATACGGTCTGTTCCCGGTTTAAATTTAAAAAAATCATCGGGTTTTGTGATTTGTGCTGTGGCAGAAGTAGAAAAAATAATCCATAGCGCAATTAAAAAAACATTTACCTTTTTCATAGTTACCTATTTATATGTTTATAAATTTATCATACAAATTTAAAATTTTTGGGGAGATATGAAAACTTTATTCACTTACCAGATTTTTAAAACTGCTTTCAATTTCTTTACACAAGTTTTTAAAAACTATTTCAAAAGGCGGTGTGCCGTCAATTACCGTAACATCATGTATCTCTTTGTATTTTTCGATAACGGGTATTGTTTTGGTTTTGTGTTCTTCTAAACGTTGCACAATACGTTCGGTGCTTGAATCATAAGGCATAGCCTTATCGGTTTTGCTGCGTTTGTCTAAACGGCGGATTAATTCAAGTGTATCTACCTGAATATCAAATATTTTATTAATTGAAGAGTCGTGTTTACGCAACATACCGTCCAGAATATAGGATTGTACCAGTGTGCGCGGATAACCTTTAAAAATGAAACCTTTTACCCCTTTGGAATTTTCAATTTTTTGTTCTAAGAGCCGGATAACGATTTCATCGGGAACCAATTGTCCTGTTTCATACAGTTCTTTTACTTGCTGCCCGATTTTTGATTTTTTTTTAATTTCTTCATCAAGCATAGCACCTGTTGCTACAAATTCCAAGTTATATTTTTCAGCCAAAGCTTTACCCAGCGAACCTCTACCGGAACCCGGGTAGCCAAAAATAACTATATTTATAAGTTTTTTACTTAAAACATCATTTATTACCTGAATAATATCTTTTGTAACATCAGGAATGCTTTGCATACCATTTATGGCAATGTAATTGCCGCGTTGTTTAAAAAAATCCAGTACCGGTAATGTTTTATTGTGATATTCACGCAAGCGGTTGCGTATTACTTCTTCATTATCATCAAGCCTTCCGGAAGTTTTACCTCTATCCAGCAATCGTTTTACCGATTCATCTTCCGGTACTTTAATACTAATTAACAAATCGAGTTTTGTACCCAATTTAATCATTAAACCTTCTAAAATGTAGGCTTGTACAAAAGTTCTTGGAAAACCATCAAACAAAAAACCATTTACATCGGGATTATTTTTAATGGTTTTTTCAATAATTTGAACAATAATTTCATCGGAAACCAATCCTCCCTTAGCGATAATGCTTTTGGCTTGTAATCCTAATTTTGTTTCATTAGCAAGTTCTTTACGAAGTAAATCGCCGGTAGAAATATAAAATAAATTAAATTTTTTAATTAAAAATTCCGATTGAGTACCTTTCCCCGCTCCCGGTGGTCCAAATAATGCAATGTTTAACATAATTAACAGGTTTTAGTTTATTATTTCCAATTTTTATACGGATTTTGCGAAAGTTGTGAGTTATAATATCTGATATCACCCGTTACTTCTTTACCCAGCCATTTTGGTTTTTCAAAATTTTCATTTTCATGATGCAATTCAATTTCGGCAATAATCAAACCTTCATTTTCACCATAAAATTCATCTACTTCATAGGTGTGTTTTCCAGATTTTATTAAATACCTTGTTTTATCAATTATGCCCGGCTCGCAAATTGATAATAGTTCAGAGGCTTCATTAATCGGGATTTCTTTTTCCCACTCAAAGCGTGTTGTTCCGCTTTTATTGCTTAAACCTTTTATTGTGATGAATGCTTTGTTTTCTTTTATACGTATTCTGACAGTACGTTCAGGTACAGAGGATAAAAAACCTTGCTTTATTTGCATCTTTTTAAAAGCCGACTTCTTGAAATCATTATTTTTAACCAAAAATTTCCGTTCTATTTCTTTAGCCATTTTGTTTAATTTTTACCACTTGTATCAATTTTTATTTTATTAATTTGTTTATTAAAAGCTCCTGTGAAAATGCTTGAATCTGTTGATGGGCTATTTAGTGTGTCGGGCATGGAGGTCTTTTTTGAGAACGGATTGATTAAATCACTGTCCTCAGCAACTTTTAATTTGAAAACATTATTAACGAAGAATAAAGCCAGAAAAGCAATTAAGCCTGCAATAACAGGGGTTGTAATCCACCCTATTGCAATTTCGCCCAATACACCGAATTTTATTTCTTTTCCGCCTTTTAAAATACCAATTCCAATAATAGAGCCTACAATTACTTGCGAACTTGAAACAGGCACCAAAGGAATAGGAGGCAGCCCTATGCTTACCGAAAAATCAGATAAAGATTGAGATGAAAATATAAACAAAACCATAGCTTGCGCTAAAACAACCACCAAGGCAGCTTCGGACGACAAGTGAACAATATTATCGCCTACTTGCTCCATAATTTTTCTGGAATAAGTGAAAATTCCTACGGAAATTGAAATGCCTCCGAGCAAAAATAATTGTTGTACACCACTTAGTTTAAAAATCAGGAAATCAATTTCAGGTAAAGAAACCGAAGAAACAAAAACACCCATTACATTAGCAATATTATTGGCTCCCAAACTATAAGCACCAAAAGCACCTACAATAATAAGTGCCATACGCAGGAAAGCATCTAATTTTAGTAAGTGTGGTTTTATTTTATTAATTGTTAATTTAAAGATATGATATAAAATAATTGAAAAAATTGCCCCTAATACGGGACCAGCCACCCATGTTGTTAAAATTTTAGTTAGTGAGTTTATATCGGTAGTATGTCCGGTGTATAAGTTCCAACCGATAATACCGCCAACAATAGCTTGGGTTGTAGAAACCGGCAGTTTAAATTTTGTCATATAAAACACAGTTATAGCAGCTGCCAAAGCAACGGTAAAAGCACCGGCTATGGCATCAATATCTCCTAATTTGCCCAAAGTGTGCGACGCACCTTCACCCTGCAAAACTGCACCAATTATTACAAAAATACTTGCTACGATTGCTGCCGTTTTAAATCGTACCATACGAGTACCTACTGCAGAGCCGAACACGTTAGCAGCATCGTTGGCGCCCAGTGACCAGCCTAAAAATAAACCGCTTGTTAAAAAAAAGAATATCATTGTTTTATAATGTGCGTTTAATTGCCATAATCGATAATAAATCAGCAACTTCCTGTGCTACATCCGAGAGGCTTTCAATGTGAAGTGCAAAATAACGCAGATGTATTTTTTCGGCTAAATCAAGTTGCTTCATTTCTTTAAATAGTCTTCTTTTAATATTGTCGGCAAGTAAATCGGCTTCACGTTCGTAAAAATACACCCTGTGTAATTTGTCTTTAACTGCGTTTACATCTGTAAAATAAGCCCTTGCAGCAGGTATTACATTTTCAACTGAAAGAACAGAAGCATCTACGAGTTTAATAAAATCACTGTTTAATTCTTTTGGAATGTTTGGTCCTTCTACATCAAATTGCAGCATATTTTCTTTTGATGTATCAATTATATCGTCTAATTTTTCAAGAAGAATCATTACATCGCCACGAAATTGAGGTAATAAAGAATAAATATACAGATCATTTTCAATTTGTTTGCGCAACTTATCGGCATGCGATTCCATATCCAGAATTTTTTGAATATTATCGGCAAATTCTTTTTCTTCTTTATTTAGATAGTTTTTTACTCCGTTTTTAAAAACTAAAGCGCCTTCATCAATAGTATCTAAAAAATTACTTATTGATGCAATAAGCGATTCTGCTGTTCTGAAAAGTATTCCCATAATGTATTTTTTTTGTAAATATAAATAATATATTGCCTTTAGGCAAAAGTCTGGAATAAAGTAAAATTTTACTACTTTTACTTCCGTTTTTTTATAACCTTAAATACGCAGATTATGTTCGTAAGGGAAAGCCAGCAGCGAAGCACCTCACGAACATAATCTGCGGAATTAAGGTATAAAACAAATACTGAATAATAATATACACAGCATAATTACGTTACTATTTTTTATAACACAAAGAATTAAGAAATGAAATCAAGATTTATAGTCTTTCTATTATTTATTGGGTTGATAAATATAAACATACATGCTCAAATCAACTATGGAGGAACGCCCTTATCCTTTGATCAGGCAAACTTAAAATCCACACCTGTTTATTATACACCTTATTTTGATTATAATCAGCTGTTACGCGAAGATGAAAATAATAAAAATGGTGCAAAACCTTATCGTTACGGAAAAACTCATCTTGTAAATATAAATCCTGAAAATTCCGGAGTTTGGACTAACTTAAAGTCCGGCGATAAAATTTGGCGTTTGCAAATTCATTCGGATAAAGCCTATGCAATTGGTTTATTTTTTAAACACTTTAAGTTAAACAGTGGAGTTCGGTTTTTTGTTTACTCACCCGATAAAAGTATTGTAAAGGGAGCATATACATCTCAAAATAATAAAACTGATAAGGTATTTTCTGTTTTGCCCCTTACCGGTGAAGATATTATTCTTGAATTAAATGTTCCAAAAGGTGTGGATTTTGGTGTTTTTGAACTGTCCGGTATTATCCATGACTATAAAAATGCTTTTGGTAAAAAACTTAAAAGCGCAAAAGCTTCCGGCTCATGTAATGTTAATGTAAACTGCCCTGAAGGTGCTAATTGGCAAAACGAAAAACGTTCAGTTGTGAAATACACTTTTGTTTCAGGAGGATATACTTATATGTGTACAGGAGCATTGATTAATAATACTCGTAAAGATGCCACACCTTATTTGTTAACGGCGAATCATTGTGTAAGTTCGCAAACAGTTGCACAGACTGCCGTTTTTATTTTTAACTATGAAAGTGAATTATGTAATGGCACTATCGGACCTACTAACCAGACAATATCTGCTTCTGACCTAATTGCAGCTACTACTGCAGGTGATCTTGATTTTACTTTGCTAAAATTAAGTACTTCCCCCCCTGTTGAATACGGAGTGTATTTTTCAGGTTGGAACCGCTCAACTACTGCGGCAAGCAACACAGTAACCATTCATCACCCAAGTGGCGATATAAAAAAAATATCTATGGATTACGATGCTCCCGTTACCGGAAATTATGGTAGTGGCTATATTACTAATTCCCACTGGCAAATTTTAGCTTGGGATTTAGGTACTACCGAAGGAGGCTCTTCAGGCTCTCCTTTGTATGATGAAAATCATCATATTGTGGGTGATTTAACCGGTGGCGAAGCCAGTTGCTACAATAATGTAAATGATTATTATGCTAAGTTTGATATGAGTTGGGACTATTATTCAGACCCAAATCAACAGTTAAAGGCTTGGTTAGACCCTGATAACACAGGTGTACTTACTTTAGACGGCTTTGACCCAAACTTGCCTGTGGATAGTATTGATGTAGGGGTTACAAAAATTCAGTCACCGAGCGGAGCTTTTTGTCTTACCGGTTTAATTACGCCAAAAGTAGAAGTGAAAAATTCGGGAGTTAAGGAAATAAACTCTTTCCGTATTTATTATGCTTTGAACAATAGTTCTGTTTACTATTATGACTGGTCAGGAGTTTTACCATCGGGTAATATTGTGAGTATTGATTTGCCTGCCGTTCAAGCAACAGCGGGTTCAGGTATTTTTAAAGCATATACTGCCATTCCTAATAATGCAGTAGATGAAAATCCTGTAAATGATACATTAACAGCTCAATTTCAGGCGGATACTGTAATCGAAAACATTAAAGTTCAAGGAGACGAATATATATGTAGTGAAGAATTACGTGGTGAATATTTTGTTACCGAAGAAGGCAATTATTCTTGGTCGGTAAATTCAGGAACTATTAATACAGGAATGAGCTCTAATAATATTCGTGTTCAATGGGATAAATGGGGAGATAGAAAAGTAGCGCTTACCATAAGCAATACCTGTGGTGATTATCCTGCCGAAGCACTTAATGTTTATCCTGTTGAACAGGGAATAAATATAAGCATTAATACCGGAAATTATGCTGTTGATTGGAACTTAACTAAGGACGGTAAACTTTTTACATCAGGGAATATTCCTGAAAATTCGGGTAATGTTTTAATTCCTTTATGCATAATGTCGGGCTGTTATACGCTGAATATAAGCGGTGGGTCTAATTGTACCGATTGTTCTTATTCGGTTGTTGATGCAAATAATGAGGTTCTGGTTTCAGGTAATTATTCAGGAGTTCCTCAAACCGCTTCTTTTTGCGTAGATGATAAAAGCGAAGCAATCTATAATGTTTATCCGAATCCTGCGAAAAATCAATTGACTATTGAAGCAAATTTTATTGAAGCCTATGAAAATGCTACTTTTGCCATTTATACACTAAACGGAGCAATTCGCGTACCCGAAAATCCGTTAAATGGAGCAATGCAAATTGATATATCGGAGCTAAAAAATGGATATTATCTATTAAAAATACGTTCGGATTATGGTGAGTACACCAAAAATTTTGTAAAGCAATAAAGATGTGATATTTAATTTAGGGCTTGCTAAAAAACGCCAAATGCATTGCTAATCAGTATCTTATGTTTATTTTATTGTATCTAAATGCAAGGTTTTCTAATACAATATCCGAAAAAGCATGCATTTATTATATTCAAACCATAATGTTTTTTGTGGCTCAGCTGCACACCTCTCTTGTATTTTGTTCAGTTTGAAGTATTGCTATACATCTGCACTTAACAAAATACAAAATAGATGCACATCTGAGCTTTTCAGC